>CANIMS010000018.1 GCA_947468785.1 Betaproteobacteria bacterium | reverse complement strand
GTGGATCAAGTTGAGGTATGTGATTAAATCTACCGCCGCCTCTGATGGCTATATACAGATTTATGCAAATGACAAATTGCTTATCAATGAAACCAGGGCGACCTTACCGAATTCTGGCGCTTCGGATACCCTAAAATTGGGTATCTATAACTCTTCACTTTCTTCTGCGTCCCAACCATGGCAAACCCAAGTGGTCTACTTTGATGGTTTTGGTATTGGAGTTACTAATTTTTAGTAAGCAGAGTTAGCTAATTGAAATATTACCTCGCAACTTTGGCTTTTATTACATTAGCATCTTGTGGTGGAGGCGGCGATTCATCAAGCTCATCATCTAGCTCGACTCCAGCTTCGACTGTTAGTCTGGCCACTCCAGCGGGAACTCAATGCGCTAATGATTTCAGTAATACAGATGCTTTTGGGAATATTCCTTTTGTTGTAAAACTCCCAATTAATGCTTCATCATGGGGTTGCTTAGTAGTTGATAAAGCAAATAATCAACCCGTCTATTCTGGTTCTCAATCTGTGCGATTTGAAGTAAGGCCCGGAGACTGTAGCGCAGCTACTTCATTTAATGATTGTGTTAATGATCGCAGCCGTTGGGAAATATTTCAAAATAGGAATACATCAACAGCAGGTCAAATTATCACTTATGAATATGCTGTTTACATACCGGCACAAGCACAGATTCAGCCAACGCCAAAAAGCAGTGGCTACCCACAAACGATATTAACTCAGGTTACCTGGGAATGCCTTACTAGAAGCCAATGTTCTGGCCTAGGTACCGATGGTTTTGGTGGCCTAGCATTTCTTAAAATTGATTACACAGGTACGCTGTCTCTAGAGACATTTAAAGACTTTAATTGGACTGCTAACCCGCGGTTAGTCATCGATTCAAATCCATACAATAAGTGGATCAAGTTTAGGTATGTGATTAAATCTACGGCCGCCTCTGATGGCTATATACAGATTTATGTTAACGACAAATTAGTGATCAATGAAACTAGGGCTACATTACCCAATTCCAGTTCCTTTGATAGCTTAGCTGTTGGGATCTACAACTCCAATATGTCTTTTGCTGCCCAACCATGGCAAACCCAAGTGGTCTACTTTGATGGTTTTGGTATTGGAGTGACTAATTTCTAGTATTGGGGCTTGTCTTTCGATGAAATACCCCAATATAGGTATTAGTAGGAGAGTTTGGTGCCCAGGAAGGGACTCGAACCCCCACAACCTTACGATCGCCAGCACCTGAAGCTGGTGCGTCTACCAATTTCGCCACCTGGGCATCCCACTATTATAGGGGGTGTGCCTTTTGAGGGCATTTCTGAGCTAATTTGGCTTTTTCCCTGCAGACTTGATGGTTTGATACAGTAGCCTTATTCATAACAATAATAGATATCACTAGATATATAGATAGGGCATGTATTGCCGAAGGAATTAAATGCGTAAAGCAAAAGACTTGGTGTCACGCGAGGCTGACCGTTTAGGAACAGTCCAAGGACATCGAGATGGATTTGGATTTGTCATTCCCGATGATGGCGGTGAAGATATTTTTCTCTCTGAAAGGGAAATGTCACGCGTCATGCACGGTGATCGAGTCAATGTCAAAGTATTGGGTACCGATCGACGTGGTCGACCTGAAGGGCAGATTGTTGAGGTTGTGCTTCACGCGAACAAAGTAGTGATTGGGCGCCTCTTAAATGAAAACGGTGTCCTGATTGTTGCACCTGAAGACAAGCGTATTGGTCACGATATTTTGATTCCGCCAAAGGGTCAAGGTAATGCGAAGTTGGGCCAAGTAGTCAGTGTCGAGATTATTGACTATCCTGATAGCTATCGTCAGGCAGTAGGTCGCGTCGTTGAGGTATTAGGTGAGATCGATGATCCAGGTATGGAAATCGAAATCGCCGTTCGCAAGTATGGTGTTCCCCATGAGTTTTCAGCGGCTGCCATGAAAGAGGCTGCTGCGTTACCAGATTCAGTTCAGCAAGCAGATTTAGAAGGTCGTGTCGATTTACGCGATATCCCATTAGTCACAATTGATGGCGCTGATGCCCGTGACTTTGATGATGCGGTTTATTGTGAGCCGGTTATGTACGGTCATACCAAGGCATGGCGACTGATCGTGGCGATTGCTGACGTCTCGCATTACGTAAAGCCAGGACAACCTTTAGATGATGAAGGCTTACTACGTGCCACTTCGGTATATTTCCCCAGAAGAGTCATTCCGATGTTGCCAGAAAAGATCTCAAACGGTCTTTGTTCTCTCAACCCTGGTGTAGATCGCTTATGTATGGTCTGTGATTCAGTGGTTGATAACAATGGCATTGTGTTGGCCTATCAGTTTTATCCAGCAGTCATGCATTCTGCCCAACGCTTTACCTACGATACCGTTTGGGAAATCCTATCAAATAGTAAAGGCCCTGAAGCAGCTCGTTTTGCGCAGTTCCGACCATTACTCACTAACTTATATACGCTCTACAAAATACTATTGGCTGCCCGTGAGAAGCGTGGAGCTATTGAATTTGATACAACTGAAACTCAAATCATTAGCAATGAGCTTGGCAAGATATTGCGTATCGAACCACGCCTTCGTAACGATGCCCATCGCTTGATCGAAGAGTGTATGTTGACGGCGAACGTTTGTGCGGCTGACTATATTGATAAGAACAAACACTTAAGTCTGTACCGTGTTCATGGCGAGCCTTCTGAAGAGAAGTTAGTTACCTTGCGTCAAGTATTGAGAACCTCAGGGCTCGCTTTGGGCGGTGGTGAGAAACCGAAGCCTAAAGATTTTGCAAAGTTGATGCGCGAAATCAAAGATCGACCCGATGCCAATATGTTGCAATCAGTTGTATTGCGCTCCATGCAGCAGGCGATGTATCAGCCGGATAATGAGGGCCACTTTGGCTTGGCATATCCCGCGTATTCCCATTTCACAAGCCCAATTCGTCGCTATCCCGATTTATTGACGCATCGAGTGATTAAGTCGATTCTGCAGAAAAAGCCATATGTGCCGGTGTTGCCACCTAAAGTGCCGCTCAACCTGACTTTGCCTCGCAAGGGTAAGGGTCGAGAAAATGCAGTCAATGCTAAAAAATCACAAAGTGATGCAAAGGCTGGTCCCGTCAAAGGGGCGAAGCTGCCCAAAGGCGCTAATGCAGCGCTGCCAATCTGGGGACAGTTAGGAGTTCATTGTTCCTCGAATGAGCGTCGTGCCGATGAAGCATCCCGTGATGTAGAGGCTTGGCTGAAATGCTATTACATGCGAGACCATTTAGGCCAAGAGTATGCGGGCACTGTGACTGGTGTAGCGAACTTTGGATTGTTTATTCAGCTAGAGAGCTTATTTGTTGAAGGTATGGTGCACGTCACTGAATTAGGTGGTGATTATTTCCAGTATGACGAAGCACGCCAAGAATTACGTGGAGAACGTACCGGAATACGTTATCGCTTAGGTGATCGTTTACATGTATTAGTGAGCAGGGTAGATCTTGACGCACGCAAGATCGAATTTAGTTTAGTCAAAGCGGTGGGTGCTGAGCCCGGTAGTGCAAATACTCGCCGACAATTGATCTTGGCAAGCGATACTGGCAGACCGAATAAGAAAGCAGCCTCGAAAAAAAGTAGACCTGCTAACAAGGCGCCCCAAAAACCTGGCGGGATCAATGTCAATGCCGCTAAATCTGCTGGAACCTTAGGCGCTACTCAATCCAAAAGTAAGGCTAGCCGTAAAAATGGCAAAGCCAAGAAACAAGGTAGAGCGGTTGGCAAGCCTGCAGGCTCAAAGCCTCCCGTACGCAGCACTAACGCCCGGCGCAAATAAAGAATTGAATCGATAAAGAATGAAACAAATATTAGTAGGTTTTCATGCGGTGCAAGCGCGCTTGAGAGTAGATCCAGCTAGCTTGAAGTCAGTTTATTTTGATCCTAGTCGTCGTGATCGACGCATGGGTGATTTTTTAAAGCAGGCTGAAGAAGTATTAGGCGAAAGACTGCATGCTGCTGATGCAGAACGCTTGCATAAATTAGCAGGGCACGATCGCCATCAAGGTGTAGTGGCCTTAGCTGAAAAAATGACCATCGCTCGAACCATTACTGAAGTCATTGAGGATGTTGAAGAAGCTAAGGACAAACCTTTATTTCTAGTATTAGATGGTGTTACGGATCCCCATAACTTTGGCGCCTGTTTACGTGTGGCTGATGGCGCTGGTGTAGATGCGGTGGTGATCCCAAAAGATCGTTCTGCTTCAATTAATGCAACCGTTAGCAAGGTATCGAGTGGCGCATCAGAGGTCATGCCCGTGATTACCGTGACCAATCTGGTTCGCAGTATGAAAGAAATGCAAGAAGCGGGCGTTTGGCTGATCGGCACTGATGATGAAGCTGAAAAATCGATCTATGACATTGATTTAACAGGCTCAGTTGGAATTGTGATGGGCGCAGAGGGCGAAGGAATGCGTCGCCTAACCCGTGAAAACTGTGATGAGTTAGTTCGTATTCCAATGCAAGGCGTAGTCGAAAGTTTGAATGTTTCGGTTGCAAGTGGCGTATGCTTGTATGAGGCGCTGAGACAACGCTTATTGAAGGCTGCTAAGTAAAGAGCTAAGTAGAAGCCATCTGGCTATATGAGTTCTGAAAGGGGCATGATATGAAATGCAATATTGGAAACACTGATCGCGTCTTACGGATGACTGTTGGCGTAACCTTAATGGGTTTAGCCGGTTTCGGCATCGTTGGGCCCTGGGGTTGGATCGGAATTATTCCCTTGGCGACCGGCATGCTAGGCAATTGCCCTGCTTACGATCTAATAGGGGTCAATACAGCAGCCAAGAAGTAACTGACTGCTAGAAGTCATGCTCACCTTACTGGGTCAGCAAGGCTTCTAGTTTTTCGGTATCGATGCAGAAATTCCGGATACCTTCGGCTAACTTTTCTGTAGCCATTGCGTCATTATTTAACTGCAGACGAAAGCTCGATTCATCTAGCTTGAGCACTTCCATCTTGTCGACTTGGGCAGCATCCAGTTTTTGATCGACAACAGCATTGCTGTTTTGTAATTCTGCCAGCAGTTCTGGACTAATCGTCAATAAATCACAACCTGCCAGCTCTAATATCTGGCTGGTATTGCGAAAGCTAGCACCCATAATTTCAGTAGTGATGCCATATTGCTTGTAATAGTGAAATATTGTCTTCACTGAAGTCACGCCGGGATCATTTGCACCGCCGTTATTGGCATCATTCCAATTAGTGCCCAACTTATTTTTATACCAATCGGTAATTCTTCCCACGAAGGGCGAAATTAGCTTTGCGTTTGCAGCACCACATGCAGCTGCCTGAACCAAAGAAAAGAGTAGGGTCATATTGCAATGGATACCCTCAGCCTCCAGCTGTTTAGCTGCGGCTATTCCTTCCCAGGTACCGGCCAGCTTAATCAAAATACGCTTACGATCAATGCCGTGGGATTCATATAAGGCGATGAGGTGTTTTGCTTTAGCAACCGTAGCCTTGGTATCAAAAGAAAGTCGCGCATCGACTTCGGTCGAAACCCGCCCTGGAACGATTTTGAGTATTTCTAGTCCAAAGGCAACTAATATGTAGTCCACCAAATCGCTAGGTTTCATGCCCGGATGTGCAGCCTTCACCGCCTGAACCAGCGATTGATAATTGCTCTGTTGTGCAGCCTTCAGGATTAAGGAAGGATTCGTAGTGGCATCTTGAGGAGCAAATTCTTTCATGCGCTCAAAATCACCCGTGTCAGCGACAACGGTGGTGAGCTTTTTTAGTTGATTTAATGCGCAGACGGTACTATTCATGGGATATTGGTGTTCAATAGGGCTATTTATTATCATATGATAGATGCATTAATTAATCAGTTCCAGTAAAGGCGTTGTTCAAGACCATGAATCAGGATCAATTGAAGCAAATGGTGGGTGAGGCGGCAAGAGATGAAGTTCTAAAGCTTCCAGCGGGCCAAGTATTAGGTATTGGAACCGGTTCGACTGCGAATTGCTTTATTGATGCCCTAGCTCCTCATAGGGATCATTTTTCTGGGGCAGTATCTAGTTCAAACGCGACTACCGAGCGTTTACTCAAGCACGGCTTTAAAGTTCTCAATCCAAACGATGTAATCAGTCTTCCTGCGTATGTTGATGGCGCTGATGAAATCAATCCTTTGGGGCACATGATTAAGGGTGGTGGCGGAGCGCTGACACGCGAAAAAATTATTGCTTCAATGGCTCAGCAATTTATCTGTATTTGCGATTCTTCAAAGCAAGTTCCAGTTTTAGGTAACTTTGCCTTACCAGTTGAAATTATTCCCCTTGCCCAGGGCGAAGTGACAAGACAGCTCCAACAACTTGGCGGTCAAGTGACTCTTCGTTTAGCAAAAACAACTCGATCTGATTTAGGTCAAACGCCAAGCGAGCCTTTTGTGACTGACAATGGTGGCTGGATTCTGGATGTAGCAGGTCTAAAAATTACCGATCCCGTGAAGATGGAATCCTTTATCAATCAAATTGCTGGCGTCATTACTGTGGGCCTTTTTGCTAAAGAAAAGGCCAATGTATTACTAGTTAGCCATGCAGCGGGTGTTGAGCGGATCGTATTTTAGGATGTAAAAAAACCCGACGGGGTTTCCCCATCGGGTTTGATTGCCATGCTTGACATGGCGTGGGCAAACGGAAGAGTATTGGTTCCGCTGTCCTTAAACGCACAGATGCGTTTATTTCAAGTGGCTTGCGCCAATGTGGCGGACACAAAGTCTGTCGCGTCACAACTTCATGCTATGCCTTCAATTTAAGAGTGTCAACAGCAGATGAAAATATATTTTTCAAGTAACTATTGCTGCGAAGCATTATTGTGTTGCAGCAATTACTCTGCTGGTGGCACATAGCCTTGTGCCATATCGGCACCACCTTCAAAGAAATACTTTTCTACCTGCTTGAGAAGGTATTGACGCGCCCGGGGATCAGCCATATTCAGGCGATTTTCATTAATCAGCATAGTCTGATGCTTGAGCCAAGCTGCCCATGCCTCTTTGGAAACTTGATTCCAAATCTTTTTGCCTAGTTCTCCAGGTAGTGGGGCGAAATCCATGCCCTCTGCCTCTTTATTAAGCTTAATACATTGAACCATGCGTGCCATCTGTAATACCTTTCTTTATAAATCTTTAGTTAAAACCATGGACTTGCGATCCCAGTTATAAATTTGTTTGCGCTCTTCAGGTAAGTCATCTACGGTTGCACGTTTAAAACCACGCTTTAAGAACCAATGCTCAGTTCTAGTAGTCAGAACAAATAATTTCTTGATACCTTCTTGTTTGGCGCGCATTTCAATTCGCTTGAGAAGGCGCTCACCATCTCCAGCGCCTTGTACGTCCGGATCTACAGCAAGGCAGGCTAATTCACCCACACCACCGGGGAAGGGGAAGAGGGCTGCGCATCCAAAGAGCACGCGGTCATGCTCAATTACTGAGAAGCGCTGAATATCGCGCTCTATAACGTCTTGTCCACGTGCAGCCAAAATGCCTTCTTCCTCTAGAGGCATTGTCAGCTGCAAAATACCTCCGACGTCATCTTGATTGGCTTCCCGCAAGTTTTCAATATCGGACGAAGCTAGCATCATGCCAATACCATCATGGGTAAAGAGCTCTTCAAGTAATGCGCCATCCTGATTACAGGGTAGGAAGTGCACACGACTTACCCCCGCACGAATTGCTCGCCCGGAAATATTGAGCAAACTCTTCATGCCCATCTCTAAATCTTTATTGTCAGTGACATATTCTTGCAGTTGAGGCAGTGATAACTCGGTAATCATGTCGCCATCTTTATCTTTCAGTCCGGCATAGGGACTCAAGAAAATCAATTTGTCAGCTTTCAATGCTGCAGCAGTCGAGGCAGCCACATCTTCATAAGCTAGATTAAATGCCTGACCGGTTGGAGAAAATCCAAGAGGGGTAAGCAGCACAATTTTATTGCTATCTAAGGATTGCTTAATTGAAATAGAGTCGACTTTGCGAACTAAACCAGTATGAATATAGTCAGTACCCTCTACTACGCCAACTGGCATTGCAGTAATAAAGTTACCAGAGATGACGGAGATACGTGAGCCCGCCATAGGGGTGTTTGGAAGCCCACGACTAAACGCTGCCTCAATGTCTAGACGCAGTTCGCCCGCAGCCTCTTTGACACACTCTAGAGCAGCTGCATCAGTAATGCGATAACTGTTCATTGCGCTTTTACCAAATTGACTTTTAATTTTGCGCAACATCAATTGCTCTTCAATTTGAGGACGAATACCATGAACCAATACGATACGCATTCCCATGGCATGCAACATGGCAATGTCTTCAATCAGATTTTCAAGACCTATTTCTTGAACGAGCTCACCCGCAAAGGCAATTACAAAGGTCTTTTCTCGGAAGCTATGAATATAGGGCGCAACATCGCGCAACCATCCCACAAAAGGGAAGTTGGAGGGAGATTCTTGGCCGTCTGAGGCCTGGTTTGGAGCATTTGTCGACATAGTGAGAAAATTATAGGGTGCAAGAGCCCATAAACCAACAAAAACCCAAAGCAATCTCAAAGCCTGTGCCTGCTTCCAACACCTCACGTAAGCTGGAAATCCGTTTTCCTGAGGAATTACCTGTCTCAAGTCAGCGTCAGATTATTAGTGAGGCCTTGCAATCACACCAGGTGGTGATTGTCTGTGGTGAGACGGGCTCAGGTAAAACAACCCAGTTGCCAAAAATTTGCCTCGAATTGGGAAGAGGGACCATCAACGGTGGCAAGTTGATCGGACATACTCAACCACGCCGCATAGCGGCTACTGCGACCGCTAAGAGAATTGCCCAAGAGCTAGGATCGCCCATTGGTCAGGATGTGGGCTATCAAGTGCGCTTTTCGGATAAAACCACACCCGGCGCCTCTATCAAATTAATGACAGATGGTATTTTATTGGCCGAGACTCAGCGCGATCCTCAATTACGTGCCTACGATACCCTCATCATCGACGAAGCCCATGAGCGTAGTCTCAATATTGATTTTTTACTCGGTTACCTTCGGCAACTTCTACCAAAAAGACCCGATCTAAAGCTCATCATTACTTCGGCAACCATTGATGCAAACCGTTTTTCTGAGCATTTTTCGATCAATGGCAAAGTAGCGCCAGTTATCGAGGTGAGTGGACGTTTGTTTCCAGTCGAGCAGCGCTATGCCCCCTTAGAGCCAGATGCTAAACCGGATGGAAAAAAGGAATCCAAGCTTGCAAAAGAAATTCCAGATGCTGTTGCTGAGGAAATTGCAAATGTATGGCGCGAAGGGGCTAGTGGTAGTGGTGATGTCTTAGTCTTTTTGCCAGGCGAGCGAGAAATCCGAGATTGTGCAGAAGTATTGCGTAAAGATCATGTACTGCAACAGCGCTTTCACCCAGAGATCCTTACTTTATTTGCACGCCAATCAGTAGCTGAGCAAGAAAGAGTATTTAGTGCTGGCAATGGTCGCCGCATTATTTTGACTACCAACGTTGCCGAAACTTCCTTAACCGTTCCCAATATACGGTATGTGATTGATAGTGGTTTAGCGCGAGTCAAACGCTATTCCTATCGGAATAAAGTTGAGCAATTACAGATAGAGCCGATTTCTCAAGCCGCCGCCAATCAAAGGGCGGGTCGGTGTGGACGGGTATCCGATGGTATCTGCATTCGTTTATATAGCGAGCAAGACTATCAGGGCCGTGCAAAGTTTACAGACCCAGAAATTTTGCGTAGCTCATTAGCAGCAGTGCTATTGCGAATGAGTGCCTTACGCTTGCCACGGATCCAGAATTTCCCCTTCATTGATAAACCACTGGGAAGGGCAATTGCAGACGGGGTGCAATTATTAGATGAATTAGGCGCAATAGAGCTTGATGATCAATCGAATGGTGATGCAAACGATATCAATCAGAGTTTTAAATTAACGACAATAGGCAAGCAGTTAGCCGACTTACCTCTTGATCCGCGAATAGGCAGAATGCTTTTGGCTGCTAAAGAGCAGAATGCGCTCAAAGAAGTTGCCATCATTGCTTCAGCTCTAGCGACTCAAGATCCTCGAGAGCGACCAATGGATCAAGCTGGTGCTGCTGACCAGGCTCATTTGCAATTTGCAGATGAACGTTCTGAATTTCTGAGCTTTGTAAAGTTGTGGAATTGGTATCAAGATGCTTTGCAGCACAAGCACAGTAATCGCCAACTAGAAAACCTCTGCCGTAGTAAATTTTTATCACCGCGAAGACTGCGTGAGTGGCGAGATGTTCATGGCCAATTACATACTATGCTTGGGGAGAAGGGCTGGAAAGAAAATGCTTTGCCAGCTACCTATGAGCAAGTTCACCTATCTTTATTGACTGGCTTATTGGGCTATGTTGCCAAAAAAGAAGAGGACGAAAAGTCTCAAGAGCGGGGCAGTAAAACGGGTGGTTATGTAGGTGCACGTGGTATTCGTCCCTTTATCTGGCCAGGATCAACCATTGGTAAGAAGGCAGGCGCCTGGATTCTGGCGGGAGAGTTACAAGAAACCTCCCGTATGTATGCTCGCACGATAGCAAAAATTGAGCCGCAATGGGTAGAGCGTGTTGCCGCCCATCGCTTGATTAAATCCTTAAGCGATCCTTTTTGGGACAACCGCCAAGGTGAGGTGATGGCTTTTGAGCGGGGAACCCTGTATGGCTTACCCATCTACCATGGGCGTCGAGTGCGTTACGAGCCTCACAATCTTGAAGAAGCAAGAGAATTATTTATTCGTCAGGCTTTGGTTCAAGAGGAAATGTTTGGGCGCATGGATACACCGGCACTGCAGCGAGAGGCTGAGGCTGATGCCAAGAAAAAATATCCCAATCTGTTTGGATTCTTTTGGCATAACCGCCGATTAATTAAAGAAATTGAAGCCCTTGAGCATCGTTCCCGCCGACCGGATGTCTTGGTAGATGACGATTTACTCTTTGCTTTTTATGAATCCAGAATTCCAAAATCGGTATGCAGCCGAGAGAAACTGTTGGCTTGGTTAAAAAAGGATATTGAGCTCGATCCTCAGTTGCGCCTAGCAAAAGCTGACTTAATGCGACATGAAGCAGCCGGCATTACGGTAGATCGATATCCTAAAAAGATGTTGGTCGGTGGGGCTGAACTGAGTCTGACATACCATTTCGAGCCCGGCAGTCCAAAAGATGGTGTCACACTGGTAGTGCCATTGACCCAGTTGAACCAAGTCGATGGACGTCGTTGCGAATGGCTGGTACCGGGTATGTGCGAAGAAAAAGCTTTATTGCTATTAAAGACGCTTCCTCAAAAACTGAGACGTCATTGCGTACCACTTCCAGAATACGCAAAATCATTCTTGGAGCGTCAATTAGATCAAAAGCAATTTGGCGCTGGGGATTTTTTAGATAGCTTGATGGCAGATGTGCGTCAAGAGCGTGGTTTAGAAATTAAGCGTACAGACTTTCGGCCAGAAGCACTGCCTTTGCATTGCTCAATGAACTTTAGATTAATTGATGAGCATGGGCGGCAACTAGAGGTGGAGCGCAATTTAGCACGCTTGCGTTCTGAGTACGGAGAGTCAGCCCGCAGTGCTTTTCAGGCTATTGCTCAAGAGACTGCTCAGACTGAGCTTGGTATTGAGACCATTCAGGCTAAAGCACAAGTCTCCACTACGAATTTACTGAAGGACGGTTCCCGCAAGGTGGAGCAGGGCGGTTATCGATCATGGGAATTCGGTGAGCTGCCAGAAACCCTGGAGATTCAGAAAGGCAATCAAACACTCTTTGGTTATCCGGCCCTAGTGGATCGAAATGACTATGTTGATTTGGAAGTGTTCGACGATTTGCAAGAAGCCCGCAAACATCACTGGCAAGGATTGCGTCGATTATTCATCTTGGCAAATAAAGATACTTACAAGGCATTGCAAAAGCAATTGCCTGGATTACGTGAGTTAGGCTTGTTATTTATCAATGTAGGTTCAGTAGAGGGTCTCGTAGAACAGATCTTAAATTTAGCAATCGAGCGCGCATTCATGTCTGAGGATTTACCTGTAAGCGCAGAGCAATTTAATCAGCGTCTATTGGCGGGCAAACCAAGACTGTCTCTAATAGCGCAAGAGATTAGTAAGCATGCATTATCTGCCCTTCAGGCTAATGCAGATCTACAGAAAAAATTAGCACAAGCAAAAGCAGCATCCCCAAGTGCTTATGCGGATATTCAAGCTCAATTACAGGCTCTGATCTTCCCAAAATTGGTATCGGAGATCCCTTATACGCAGTTGGTTCATCTGCCGAGATATTTGAAAGCAATCGCCCTGAGGATCGATAAATTACGCTCTAATCCTAGTCGTGATGCGCAGTGTCAAAAGGACTGGGAATCCGTAGCAAGGCCTTGGCAAAAGTTACTACAGGGCAATAGGGGATCGGCTTCGTATGCCTTATCTGAGGATCAGGGTTTACGGGATTTCCGTTGGCAGTTGGAAGAGTTGAGGGTTGCTTTGTATGCCCAAGAACTCAAAACGCCAACCCCAATGTCCTTAAAGCGCCTAGAAAAGGTTTTAGCAAGCTTGCGCTAGGTCAAATCCGTGCGCCCTTGAAGGTCTTTTTTTGGCCTTCAATTGCTTACAATGGAGCAATGCATACATTTATTAAGAATAGAGAATTTCGCATTCTTGCGATATTGGGTCTATTACATCTTTTTCTAAGCCCCTTTGCATTTGCAGAACCAGGCATACCCCTTGAGCCTAAATTAGCTGTCATTCTCAATTCCGGAGATGCCTCTGTGAGTTTGATTGATATGCCTACGCGCAAGGTAATCAAGACAGTGCCAGTTGGTAAAGAGCCGCATCATTTAATGATGACGCCAGATCAGAAAACCTTACTCATTGGAAATGCTGCTGGTAATGATGTCACCTTAATGAACCCAACAACCGGTGAGCTCACAGGCAGGATTCCAAACATTATTGATCCATATCAGATTGGTTATTCACCAAACCATAAATGGTTTGTGGCCAACGGTAATCGATTAGATCGTGTGGACATCTATGCGGCCGATGGTGCAAATCTGAAGTTAGCAAAGGTGGTGAAGTTAGCAAAGACACCTAGTCATATTGCATTTACGGCGGATAGCAAAATTGCCTTTATTACTCTACAAGACTCTAATGAGTTAGCAGCAATTGATCTCGATACTCAAAATGTACTTTGGAAAATGCCGACTGCTAAGGTTCCTGCTGGCTTATGGATGACTCCAGGCGATCAGTATTTATTGCTAGGCGCGACCGGTGAAGACAATGTCCAAGTCATCGACTGGAAAAACCGCAAAGAAGTAAAGCGCATTATTACGGGTAAGGGTGCCCACAACTTCCGTCCTTTGGGCGATAAGAAGCACGTCTTTGTCACCAACCGCATTGCCTCTACTATTAGCTTAATTAATATGCAGACCCTAGAAAAGGTTGGCGATATTACAGGCTTACCTGCGGGTCCGGACGATATGGAAATTACCCCTGACGGT
>CANIMS010000017.1 GCA_947468785.1 Betaproteobacteria bacterium | reverse complement strand
CCGCTTGTCCAACTTCATCAAAAGCCATGACTACAGTGGCGGCACCATAGCGACGAATGAGTCGCGCCTGTTTTCTAAAAGGCTCATCGCCTTCCTTTAAAGAAATAGAATTAACAATTGGCTTACCTTGAATACACTTGAGTCCAGCCTCAATCACTGTCCATTTCGATGAGTCGATCATGATCGGAACCCGAGCAATATCTGGCTCTGAGGCAATCAAATTTAAGAAGCGAGTCATTGCCGCTTCAGAATCTAACATCGCTTCATCCATGTTGATATCAATGACTTGAGCGCCATTCTCAACCTGTTGACGGGCTACAACGAGCGCCTCATCAAATTGATTATTCAGAATCATTCGGGAAAATGCTTTAGATCCTGTTACGTTGGTACGCTCGCCAATATTGACAAAACCTACCACCGGCGTAACGTTAAATGATTCCAGTCCAGACAGCTTCATGGCAGGTATCTGTTGCTGATTTTCTATTGCGCTCACGCTGCTGCCCCCGTATCTTCACGATAAAAAGCACGAGGCTTGCGCTTGGAAACTGCGGCTGCAATTGCGCGAATGTGATCAGGAGTGGTTCCACAGCAGCCACCCACAAGATTAACCAAACCGTCTTTTGCAAATCCGTCTACCAAGCCCGAAGTAATTTCTGGCGTCTCATCAAAGCCCGTATCACTCATCGGATTTGGAAGACCTGCATTGGGGTAACAAGAAACGGCTGCATCACAAATACGTGCAAGCTCAGCAATATATGGGCGCATGAGGGCAGCGCCTAAGGCGCAATTTAATCCAAACGTCAGTGGCTTAATATGACGCAAGCTATTCCAAAAAGCTTCCACTGTTTGACCAGACAAAATACGGCCCGATGCATCAGTGACTGTTCCAGAAATCATCACTGGCAAACGCTCACCCGTCTCTTCAAAAAATTCATCTAAGGCAAACAAGGCGGCTTTAGCATTGAGCGTATCAAAAATTGTCTCTACTAAAAACAAATCTACGCCACCAGCAAAGAGGCCTTCAATTTGCTCACGATAAGATGCTCGCAATGCATCAAAGGTAATGTTTCGTGCACCAGGGTCATTTACATCTGGTGAAATACTTGCTGTCTTTGGTGTTGGTCCAATAGCACCGGCAGCAAAACGAGGCTTATCGGGCGTACTGTATTTATCGCATGCAGCCTTAGCGAGTCTGGCCGAAACTTCATTCATTTCACGCGCCAAGCCGGGCATTTTGTAATCTTCTTGGGCAACCGAAGTAGCGCCAAAGGTATTGGTTTCAATAATGTCAGCACCAGCATCTAAATACTGCTCATGAATCTTGCTAATAATTTCTGGCTGGGTCAACACTAACAATTCATTATTACCCTTCAGGTCGCCAGGATGATCTACAAAACGAGAATTCCCAGGTAGGCCTCGGTAATCCTGTTCCGATAACTTGTACTGCTGAATCATGGTTCCCATGGCTCCATCCAAAATGAGGATGCGCTTTTTCAGCAGCTCAGGAAGTGCCTGACCACGGGTATAGGGCTGGGATAAACCATTAAATTGCATTGCTTAACCGGGAATAATCTCTAGAATCCCTTATTCTATTGGAAAAGCGACTTTTTATTTAACCTGGAGCCTTCTATGTTTGGAACTATTCCTGAATTTAATCAAAGCCTTGATATGTTCAAAACCATGTGGGGACAAGGTGCAAGTGCTCAAGCTGGGCAATTTCCCTTTAATACAGACCCATCTAAGGCTGCTGGAGGCTTTACATCGCCCTTTCCAGGCTTGGATATAGAGGAGCTAGAAAAACGCATCAAGGATCTCAAGAGTGTTGAAAACTGGCTCAATCTCAACCTCAACATTCTCAAGTCAACCATTCAAGGCTTAGAGGTTCAACATGCCACCATGATGGCTTTGAAGTCCTTTGGTGATGCCGTTTCTGCCGCTGGTGCAGCAGCCTCTAATACTACTGAAAAATCAAAAACTAAGGCTAGCGCTAAACCGCGGAAAACCGCAACACGCCGTCGTCGCAAAGCTGGCGACGCAACTTACCTCGACGAAGTAGGTAATTCAGATGGGCAATAGCCTCGCCCATAGCAAAAGTAAGTTGATGAATATCTAATTCTCGCTTGAATAAAACCGGCACTATCTCTCTAGCATGTGCTGGTTTTTGACATGCACTCAAAGTCTCTGCCAAACGCTCATCATGATGCGTCTTTAGTTGAGTAATCCTTGGCTTCATTCCTGTAAAAGGCTTGCCGTGCGAAGGTAGTACTAAGGTGTTATCTGGCAGCGGTAAATATTCATCCAGAGAGGCCAGATAAAGGCCCAAAGGATCTGCATCAGGGTCTGCATCAAAGACGCTAACGTTAGTAGAAATTCGCGGTAACAACATATCTCCAGAAATTAATACTCCCAGCTCTTTGCAAAAAAGTGAGGCGTGCTCTGGTGCATGACCGAAGCCCATAATGACTTGCCACTCTCGGCCATCAATCAGAATGTTCTCACCATTAATAATGCGCCGATATTGTCTTGGAACGCCGGGGACCATATTGCTGTAGTAGTTAGAACGCCCTCGAATTTTTTCTAAATCCTCTGGCGTAGTTAAGCCATGTTTTTGAAAATGGTCTGCAGAACCGCCTCCGCCAGCCCTTGTTCCAACAGCTGCGCCACCCTCTTTATGGCTTAACCATTGCGCAGTTAAATAATCCGTCATTGAGATCCACAAGGGCGCTTTCCATTTTTCACATAGCCATTGCGAGAGACCTACATGATCTGGATGCATATGGGTGACGATGACACGCAATACTGGAAGTCCATTGAGTTCATTCGTAAATATTTTGTCCCACGCAGCCTTGGTCTCGTCGTTGGCTATACCGCAATCCACAATGGTCCAACCCGCTTTGCCATCGATTTCATCACGCAAAAGCCACAAGTTAATATGATCTAAAGCGAATGGTAATTTCATTCTGAGCCAACGTACACCAGGCGCCACCTCAATACTAGACCCCAACTCTGGCAGTTGATCGCCTAAGGGGTAATTCAGGGCGCTTTCAGAACTCAGTGGTGGTTTATTCATTGATATCTACAAAAAAATTATTGATTTACATTCACGATGATACGTCCGCGCACATCGCCAGCCATTAATTTTTCTGCATACTTCACTGCATCTGCTAAATTTATTTCATGCGAAATCTCATCAAGTATTTTTAAATCAACGAGTTTGCTGAGTTGCTCATAAGCAGCAATTCTTTTTGCACGCGGAACGGTAACGCTATTGATGCCATACAAGGTGATACCACGCAAAATAAATGGCGCTACTGTAGAAGGAAAATCCATGCCTTGGGCAAGACCACAGGCAGCAACTGCGCCATCACTCTTCGTTTGAGCGCAAGCATTTGCCAAGGTATGGCTTCCAACACTATCAACCACTGCAGCCCAGCGCTCTTTTGCTAAAGGCTTGCCAGGAGCAGACAAAGTTGTGCGATCGATTACCTCTGAGGCGCCAAGCTGCTTTAAATAATTGGCTTCGGATAAACGCCCAGTGCTAGCGACCACCGTAAAACCTAATTTGCTTAACAGTGCGATGGCAAAACTTCCAACACCACCTGCAGCCCCAGTCACTAAAACTTCGCCATCGCTTGGCTTAAGGCCATGAGATTGCAAGGCCATCACACAGAGCATGGCGGTATAGCCCGCGGTACCGATCGCCAGAGCCTGTTTGGCTGTAAAGCCTTTGGGCAATGGGATAAGCCACTCTGCCTTAACCCGCGCCATTTGACTTAAGCCGCCCCAATGGCCTTCTCCAACGCCCCAACCATTGAGTAGGACCATATCGCCAGTCTTAAAGTCAGGACTGCTGCTCTCTATCACTTCTCCCGCAAAATCGATGCCAGGCACCATAGGAAAACTGCGAACTACAGGGCCTTTGCCAGTAATGGCCAGGCCATCCTTGTAGTTGAGGGTGGAATATAGGACCCTCACCTTAACCTCGCCCTCAGGTAAGCTGGCCTCGTCAAGCTCTGCCAGCTCAGCGCGATAACCCTGATCATCCTTTTTTACCAAAATAGCCTTAAACATGTATCTTCCTTTTAGCTTGACGCTTTTCCCCGCAACAAATGCGTAATAGGTTTATCCTAACGAGCATTAATGATTATGGAGGTTTCCATGAAAAAAATTCTACTATTAACTGCAATTTCTGGCTTGCTACTAGCCGGCTGCTCTTCAACCCAACTCAGTATGTCTATGGGTAATATGCGCTTGATTAATTCTAGCGCCTCTCCTCAAGAGGTCATGGACTTTGCTACAAACACTTGTAGGAACGACTTCTACCAAGGTGCAAGCTTCCTCTCAAAGGCTAACAAAGAATATCGCTTTAAATGTGTCAAGGCTGAAGAGAATGAAATCTTGATCCCTATTCCTGGAACTACTATTGCTCCAGTAGTGAAGTAATTCATAGACAATGACCCCATTTACTTCCCAGGAGTTGCGTAAGGGATTTGCCTCTTTCGCAACAGGGGTTACGGTGATTACCTGCCTTGATGAACACAATCATCATCATGGCATCACCATCAGCTCTTTTAATACCGTTTCCTTAGAGCCAGCACTCATTCTATGGAGCCTCAAGCAAAATTCACCATTCATGCCGTGGATGGCCGTTGGAAAAAAACATCTGATTCATGTACTTGAACGCACGCAAGAAGATGTGGCAATGCACTTTGCCACCGTCAAAGAGAATCAATTTGTCAGCATGGCTCATCAAATCACCGATAGCGGGCTTGCTCAAATTCCTGATTGTGTTGCTTATTACGAATGTGAAACTGTTTCTGTCCACGCCGGCGGAGACCATAACATCATCGTTGCTAAAGTATTGGGTTTAAAAAATCATCCAGAAAAAGAACCGCTCATTTTTGCTCGCAGCAAATTTGTAGGGCTTGATTTCGCAGAACTTAAGACAATTTAATTTAAAAAATACAATGGAGAAAAAGCCATGATGCGTTTATGGGGTCGCAAAAGTTCGATCAATGTACAAAAAGTATTATGGTGCCTCGCCGAGCTTGGACTTGAAGAAGGCAAAGACTTTGAACGAATTGATGCGGGCCTTCACTTCGGACTCAATCGCACTCCAGAGTTTCTCAAATTAAACCCCAATGGACTTGTCCCAACTCTAGAAGATGGCGATATCGTACTTTGGGAATCCAATACCATCATGCGCTATCTCGTTCGCCAATACGATCAGCAAGGTCGCTTTCCAAGCGATATTGCTAGTCAGTACGGCTCAGAAAAATGGCTTGATTGGCAAGTCGGGACCCTATGGCCCGCTATGCGCACACCATTTTTAGGTTTGACGCGTGTACCTGAAAATGAACGAAAGTATGATGCCATTAAAAAAGGGTATCAAGATACTAACAACTTGCTAGCGCTGCTAGATGCCACTTTAGCAAATGATGATTATTGCTCTGGCAAGCGATTTAACATCGGAGATATTGCTCTTGGACTTTGTGTAGGGCGCTGGAAATTACTAGATGACACCTTCCCAGATAAAACTGGTGGACGCCCTAGCTTAAAAAATATTGATGCCTGGCTTAAGCGCCTAGAAACAGAAACTCTATTTGATGATATTGCCGAGAAACAGCTCAATATCATCAAATAATTAGGTTTACTCTTACTTATTTACTCTTGCTTAAATTTCTTTTGATGGTGGTCGGCTCCCAGCAAAAGATACATTGCTGGAACGACAAATAAAGTAAAGAGGGTGCCGATGGACAATCCGGTAAAGATTACGATACCCATCGACTGACGGCCTGCAGCGCCCGCTCCCGAAGCAATCACTAGAGGAACAACGCCCAGAACCATTGCAGCAGTAGTCATTAGGATTGGCCTTAAACGTACGCTACTTGCCTCGACGATGGCATCGAGCTTGCTGCGACCCGCCTCTTGCAATTCATTCGCAAATTCCACAATCAAGATTCCATGCTTACTAATTAATCCCATTAGGGTTACCAATCCCACCTGGGTATAAACGTTTAAGGTGGTGAATCCTAAATTGATAAATATGAGCGCACCAAATAATGCCAGCGGAACTGAGACTAAGATCACAATAGGGTCACGGAAACTCTCAAATTGAGCTGCGAGCACCAAGAACACAATCAGAATTGCAAAGAACATGGTTACTAAAAAGCCGCCCGATTCCGCCATGAACTGACGTGATGGGCCAGCGTAATCTATGCTGTATCCGTTTGGCGCAACTTCTTTCAAAGTCTGACGCATGAACTCCAACAAATCTGCTTGTGAAATAAATGGTGTATTCACACCCCCAATAGTGGCTGAATTCAATTGTTGGAAGTGATTGATCGATTGGGGAACCACTCTTTGCTTAATGCTTGCAATCGTGCGGGCCTGAACCATTGCACCGCTAGGAGTGCGGATGTAGTAATCCAGGATTTGATCCGGATTTAATCTATCGACTTGCTTGACCTGTGGAATCACTCTATATGAGCGCCCAGAAACAGAAAAATAATTAACATAGCCTCCACCCAGGGCTGCAGACAATGCAGCTCCAACCTGCTGTTGCGTCATTCCTAAGGCGGCCACTTTCTCACGATCAATCACTAAAACATCTTGTGGCTTATCAATTTTCAAATCTGAATCAACATAGAAAAAGTGTCCACTACGACGCGCCTTGTCCAATACTGCTTGTGAAACTTCATTCAACTGATCATATGGTTCCGTTGTAGTAATCACTACTTGAACTGGAAATCCTTGGGCTCCAGGCAATGCCGGAAATTGGAATGCTGCAACCCGAGCGCCAGCAATCGAATTCCATTTCTTTTGCATATCCTCTTGGAACTTGGTGGCATTTCGGCTGCGCTGATCCCAATCTTTTAGCAAGACACCACCAAAGCTACTAGTAGGACTAGTAATTTGGAACATTTGCTCATACTCAGGTTCTGCACTCGATATCTGATAAATCTGATCAGCATAAGTCTGCATTTGATTTACGGTGCTATTGGGTGGTCCAGAGGCCTGCATCAACACAATGCCCTGGTCTTCAGTAGGCGCTAGTTCTGCACGCGCAGTTGCATACAGATATGCAACGCCCCCCAATAAAATGGCGCCCATCACAATAATGACTTGCCACGTACTTAATAAATCTCGTAAGGTATTTTGGTAGCTATGGTGAACCTTGTCAAAGATACGATCAATCTTTTGTACAAAGGGTGAGGCCTCTTGCTCTTCGGTAAAAATACGAGAGCACATCATTGGTGAAAGTGTTAACGCAATTAAGCCTGAGACGGCTACTGCACTCGCCAAAGTAAAGGCAAACTCAGTAAATAGAGCGCCCGTTAAACCTCCCTGAAAGCCAATAGGAATATAGACCGCAATCAGAACGATCGTCATTGCCAAAATCGGACCACCTAATTCTCGCGCGGCAATTAGAGAAGCCTCTAAGGGGGACTTACCCTCTTTCATATGGCGATCAACGTTCTCAACCACAATGATGGCATCGTCGACCACTAAACCAATCGCCAATACCAAAGCTAAGAGCGTTAATAAATTAATTGAATAGCCCAATACCTGCATTAAAAAGAAAGTGCCAATTAATGAGAGTGGCATAGCAATGACTGGTACGGCCACTGCACGATAACTACCCAAAAAGAGGTAGATCACCACCGTCACAATCAATAACGCTTCTAACAAAGTGGTAACTACTTCATCAATCGAGCTAGTAATAAACTTGGTTGAGTCATACACCACCTTACCTGTCATACCAATTGGTAATTGCTTTTGGATCTCAGGAACAATATCCCGAACACGTTGTGCGACATCCAAAAGATTTGCTTGAGGGGCAACCTTAATTGCAATGAATACTGACCGCTTACCGCTAAAGGCAACGTTGGTGTTGTAGTCCTCAGAACCAAGGGTCACATTAGCAACCTGGTCTAGATAGACGATATTCACGCCATCTTTTTTAACCACCAATTTACGAAACTCTTCAAGAGTGTGTAAGTCTGTTCCGGCGACTAAGTCAACAGCGACCATATCACCCTTAGTGCTGCCGACTGCTGACAAGTAATTATTCGCTGCCATGGCGTTGTACACATCATCAGCGCCAACACCAAGACCAGCCATCTTTTCGCGATCTAACCAAGCCCGCAACGCAAATTTTCTACCGCCGGTAATTTCTGCATTCTGTACGCCTTCAACAGAATCAAGTTTTGGCTTTACTACTCGAAGCAAGTAGTCGGTAATTGCATTATTCGGAATCTCATCGCTGTAAAAACCCATATACATTGCTGCAGTAGATTGTCCAACCTGGACAGTTAATACCGGTTGCTGAGCCTGCGGGGGCAATTGGTTTCTAACGGCACCAATCTGGGTTTGAATTTGGGTTAGAGCTGCATTAGAGTCGTAATTTAATTTCAACGTAGCAATGATGGTGGATACACCACTCACGCTAGCAGAGGACAAGTAATCGATACCTTGCGCCTGTGCAATAGAAGCCTCTAGGGGCTGGGTGATAAACCCTGCAATCGTTTCAGGATCAGCTCCATAGTAAGCGGTGCTGATAGTAACAATTGCGTTTTGGGTTTGGGGATACTGATTAACAGGCAAACTGCCTACTGCCTTCAAACCAAATACCAAGACGAGCGCGCTCACTACCAGAGAGAGCACTGGCCTTCGAATGAATATGTCGGTCCAATTCATCTGCTACTTATTCCTGAGGCTTTGGATTAGGTGAATTGGCTGGCTGTACCTTGTTATTAATAATCAAAGGGGTACCGTTCTTCAACTTCAGCTGTCCGCTAGTAACGACTGTTGCGCCCTCTTCGACCCCTTTCAGGATAGCCACTTGATCCCCACGTGTTGCACCTGTAGTAACAAAAACTTGTTGTGCCTCTAAAATTTCTTTACCTTGCTTATCTTTCTTGCCAGCAGACTTTGCAATGAAGACCGTAGACCCATATGGGTTATAGGTCACAGCAGTTTGTGGCAAGGTCAACAATTTCACTTGATCGCCTATCTTAATATTGACGTTCGCAAACATCCCTGGAAGAATTTTTTTATCAGGGTTTGCCAGCTGAGCTTCTACTTGAATATTGCGCGTGTTGGTATCAACCTTGGGACTCACAGCAGTGATCTTGCCAGTAAAGCTCGCATCTTTAAATGCATCCGTAGTGACCTCCACTTCCTGACCAACCTTAATTTGCTCAGCATTGTTTTGTGGCAAATTAAAATCCACAAAAATTGGATCTAAGGTTTGTAAAGTCAGAAGCTTGTCGCCTGAATTTACATACTGTCCAGGGTTGATTGAAACAATACCAATGCGGCCAGAGAATGGTGCTTTGAGGTTTTTCTTCGCAACCAAAGCCGTTTGTTGCTCTACCTGCGCTTGCTTTGATTTTGCATCAGCTGCACTGGTATCAAATACGTTTTTACTAATCGCCTGAATAGCTAGTTGCTGTCTATCACGCTCATTAATCACTTTAGCTAAATCAGCCAAGGCCTTTAATGAATTTAACTGAGCGACATCCGAAACATCATTTAACTTAATCAGAAGCTCGCCTTCTTTAACATCTTGACCCGATTTAATCGGCACATTCGCGACCAATCCAGCAAGTTCGGTACTAAGCTCAACGCCCCTAAAGGCACGCACATTTCCTACGCTCGTTAACTTAGGCTGCCATTCAGAGTTAGCGACCACCATAGTAGAAACCGTTGCAGGCGGTAAACCCATGCCTGAAATGAAATACTTAATCATGTATGTCTTGAGTTGATTAAAGCCAAAAATCAAACCCAGCAGTAGAAAAACGCCGCACAACATGATTGTCATTCGACGCGGCATTGGCTCCATCGCCATCAATTTTTGATAGATTTTTGTATTACGCCATTTCTCACCCATGCGGGCCCAAAAAGCTTTTAGCTTTCCCCAAAGAGCAAGCGCCCTATCGCGCAACTTCCAGTCTTCCGCTTTACGCTTTAGCCAGGACCATAAAGCCACAATGAGGGCAAGTAGCTTAGTCTTAATTTTTTCCAGAAGTTTCATTTTGATCTTTGTTCGCTATGTCTTTTGGTTGAAAGGCGGGGCCGGTACGATTCCACCAACCACCACCCAGTGCTGCAAATAGTGCTGCGGTATCAGCAAAACGCGTCGCTTGTGCAGAAACGGATTTCACCTTGGCCAATTGATATTGATTTTGGTAATACAGAACTGCCAAATAACTTGCGGTACCTAGTTTGTATTGCTGCTGAACTAGATCCAATGTTTCATAAGCATAGCGCTCTGCCTCAGAGGCGGACTTTAGGGCTTGCGAACCCGTTTCAAGAGCACGCAGCGCATCAGCAACCTCTTGAAATGCCTTGAGCACTGTAGCCTGGTATTGATAAACCGCTTGTTCATAATTCGCGATTGCGCCACGACGTTGCGCTAACAACTGACCGCCTTGGAATAAGGGCTGAAAGATTCCACCTGCGATTGACCATAAGGTTGCATTTGGTCCGAATAAGGCGCTGCTAGTTAAAGCAGCTGAACCAATTGCACCTGTGATATTAAATTGCGGCAATAAATTAGCAGTTGCTACGCCCACCAAAGCATTCGTTGACTTTAATTGTGCCTCAGCAGCACGAACGTCAGGCCTCTGACGAACAAGGCTGGATGGTATTGAAAGTGGTAATTTTTCCGGTAGGCGTAATGTACTTAAATCAAACTTTGTAATATTGGCGTTACTAGGTAATTCGCCAGCCAATACTGCTAATTGATTTCGAGCAAAAGCGAGATTTCGTTCGTAATTTACTAAATCTACTTGTGAGCTAGCAACTAAGGTTCTTTGTGAAGTGACATCCACCTTAGAAACGGTTCCAATATCTAACTGTCTTTCAGTCAACTCCGCTAAGTTGGTCTGTGCTTTCAGAATTTCTTCTGTTGCCTGCATCTGGGCACGCAAGGCTGCTTCACGTATCGCACCAGTAACAATATTGGCTGTCAACGAAAGATAAGCACCCTCTAACTGAAATTGTGCAATCTCAGCTCGTGCTCTAGCACTTTCGACAGCGCGACGGGCGCCACCAAAGACATCTAACTTATAGGTAACATTTACCGAGGTGTTATACAAATTATAGGTATCAGAGCCGTAAGGTAATCCATAAATTCCTGCTGGCTGAAGTTGTCTCACCGCACCGCCATTTAATCCAATTGCAGGAAAATATTGGCCACCGATTTGTGCATTGACATTTTCCTGAGCAACCCGTAATGCAGCATCAGCAGCGCCAAGATTGGGGCTTTGCTGGAGTGCCTTTTTAATTAATACATCTAGCTCCGGTGATTTATACAACTCCCACCACTGCGCCTCAATATCTGCTCCTTCAACAAACTCTTGCGCAGTACCACCGGGCACCCCAGGAGCAGTCGTGAGTTTCTGAGTCAGAGAATTTTCTGTATAGCTAGAAGTATTAGGAGGATCGGGCTGCTTAAAGTCGGGCCCTACCGCGCACGCAGACAATAGTCCTGCAGAAATCAGCAGAAAGAAATGAAATCTTGACAGCAGGTGTGTTTTAGAAAAAAACATGGCTTACAACAAATATCCTCTTTTACTAGAGTTATTTGAACACAGTTTTCAAATCACAGCCTTGTAACACGCTGATTTTTAAAGCTAAATTTGTTCACAAGTGCGGGTCAGAGTCAAGCCCATAAAAGACTATTCGACTGTGACGCTCTTGGCTAAATTTCTGGGCTTATCGACATCAGTGCCACGAGCACAGGCCGTGTGATAAGCCAAGAGCTGTAAGGGAACTACATGCAAAATTGGTGAAAGGTTGCCATAGTGCTCTGGGAGACGAATGACGTTAATACCTTCGCTACTCACAATCTCCGTATCTTGATCAGCAAATACATAGAGCTTGCCGCCTCGCGCTTTGACTTCTTGCATGTTTGACTTTAGCTTTTCCAATAAAACATCATTAGGAGCTACTGTTACCACTGGCATCTTATCGGTGACTAAAGCCAGAGGGCCATGTTTTAACTCACCTGCAGGATAGGCTTCTGCATGAATATAAGAAATTTCCTTGAGCTTCAATGCGCCCTCTAAGGCAATTGGGTAATGCAAGCCACGACCCAAGAACAAGGCATTTTCACACTTAGCAAACGCATCACTCCAAGCAATGATTTGTGGTTCGAGTGCGAGGACAGCATGGAGTGCTTTGGGTAAGTGGCGCAATTCGCGAAGTAACTCTTTTTCTTTTTCAACAGAAATTTTGCCTGCACGCTTCGCAATTGAAACAGCCAAAAGATATAGGGCGAGTAATTGAGTAGTGAATGCTTTAGTAGAAGCAACCCCAATCTCTGTTCCTGCTTTAGTCAAGAAATGCCAATCTGTTTCACGCACCATTGCGCTACTTGCCACATTACAAATGGCCAAAGTAAAGCGATGACCTAAGGCTTTTGCATGACGCAGTGCCGCTAAGGTATCTGCAGTTTCACCAGACTGTGAGACCACCACAATTAAAGTTTTTGGATTTGGTACTGTAGTCCGATAGCGATATTCACTCGCAATTTCTACTTGAGTCGGAATGCCAGCAATATCCTCTAACCAATATTTGGCGACACAAGCAGAGTAATAGCTCGTACCACATGCCAAAATCAGAATTTGATCAAAAGCCTTCCAATCCTCGGGGTTTGCAGCAAATAGCTCCGGACCAAATGTAGCAATATTCGCCAAGGTATCGCCTATAGCCCTTGGTTGCTCAAAGATTTCTTTTTGCATGTAGTGCTGATATGGACCAAGATCTACTGAATCTGCTTGTGCAGGCATTGCCTTGCGATCACGCTCTACAGAATTACCACTTTGATCAATGATCTGCACTTTATCTGCTTGCAAGATCGCAACATCGCCTTCTTCCAAATACATCATTGACTGAGCGCGGCCCGCTAATGCAAGAGCATCTGAGGCTAGGAAGTTTTCATGATCACCAAGGGCAACTACTAAAGGGGAACCAACACGCGCACCAACTAAAGTATGAGGACTATCTTGGGCAATCACACCAATTGCGTAAGCACCATGTAATTGCGGCAATACTGAACGCACTGCCTTTGGTAAATCCTGCTTGCCTTGTGCAATATATGCTTGATGAATTAAGTGCGCTATCACTTCGGTATCCGTCTCCGAAGTAAATAGATAACCTGCAGCTTTTAATTCATTACGAAGATTTTCATAATTCTCAATAATGCCGTTATGTACTACTGCAATTAAGCCATTAGAAATATGTGGATGGGCATTTTGGGTATCTGGCTTGCCATGAGTCGCCCAACGGGTATGGGCAATTCCTAAGGTGCCATGGAAGTCTTTGCCTTGCTCGGCCAGCTCTGAGACTCGCGCAGTAGTGCGAGCTCTTTCAATCGGATGTTTAGCATCATCAGCATTAATGACAGCGAAACCACAGGAGTCATATCCTCTGTACTCTAAACGACGCAAGCCCTCTACCAAAACGTCCACAATATTTTGGTGCGATGCTGCACCGACAATGCCACACATTATTTTTTTCCCTTTGCAGACTTTGGTGCAGATTTCTTAGCTGGTACTTTTTTAGTTGACACTTTCTTAGCTGTAATCTTTTTCTCTTTTTTAACTGGACGCTGCCACTGCAAGGAAATTTGTTTAGCTCGAGATACTGTTAATTGATTTGGTGGTG
>CANIMS010000016.1 GCA_947468785.1 Betaproteobacteria bacterium | reverse complement strand
GTGAACTTCGCAGTACCTGTTGGGTTGAACTGGAAAGTACATTCGTTCACATCAGCAGTAATACTTGCTGGTGCAGTCGCCATTGCTTTTTCTAACGCTGGATTAGCAAAGTGGGTTAAGCCGTTAAACAAGGAAACTGGTGTATTCGGGATGTACAGAATGATGGCAATTAACAAACCACCCATGATGATGATCTTACGGCCAATCTTGTCTGACAATGTACCGAAGATCACGAAGAATGGTGTGCCGATTACCAATGAAGCAGCAATCAACAAGTTCGCAGTCTTAGGATCTACCTTCAATACTTGAGTAAGGTAGAACAAAGCATAGAACTGACCTGTATACCAAACCACCGCTTGACCTGCAACCAGACCAAACAATGCCAAGATCACAATCTTCAAGTTCTTCCATTGACCGAATGATTCTGTCAAAGGTGCTTTAGACAACTTGCCTTCATCTTTCATCTTCTTGAAAGCTGGGGATTCGTTCATCGATAAACGGATGTAAACAGAAACAGCCAACAATATGATCGAGAGAAGGAATGGAACACGCCAGCCCCAAACATCAAAGTCTGGACCTGTGAATTCACGTGTGAACAAAATCACGAGCAAGGACAAGAACAAACCTAATGTAGCTGTAGTTTGAATCCAAGCCGTGTATGCACCACGCTTACCGTGAGGAGCATGCTCAGCAACGTAAGTTGCCGCGCCACCGTACTCACCACCCAAAGCCAAACCTTGAAGCATGCGCAATGCGATCAAGATAACTGGAGCAGCAACGCCGATTGTTGCGTAGTTCGGCAAAATACCCACGATGAAGGTTGCACCACCCATCAATAGGATCGTCACCAAGAAGGTGTACTTACGGCCAATCAAGTCGCCTAAACGACCGAACACCAATGCGCCAAATGGACGCACGATGAAACCGGCAGCAAAAGCTAACAAAGCGAAAATGAAGGCGGAGCCAGCATCTAAGCCTGAGAAAAACTGCTTAGCCATAATTGCGGCCAATGAACCGTAAAGATAAAAGTCATACCACTCAAAAACCGTACCTAAGGAAGAGGCAAAAATAACTTTGCGTTCTTCAGCGGTCATTGGGGCTGCTTTAGTTGATGTTGACATCAGTAGCTCCTAACTATTAATAGAAATAAAAAACAACTGGTCGATTATCCTGAAAAAAGTTCAAAGAAATCTGATACTTAGGGTAATTCCTAATCAAAATCCGTTGGGGTTTTCCCGAAAAATGTCGATTTGATGAATATCCCGTAAACCATGCTTAGATAAGGGTTTAGCACCGGTTTGCATCAATATGCCCAAATAAGGTGCAGGCATGCCTGAAGACGTGCAAATCACTCTATAAATCCGACTCCATTTCGATTTAATGACTTGAGTAGTGAATTTAATAGGCATTGCCAAAAATGCCGCCAAATAAACCTCAATCAAGGAGCTATTTAAATGAAAAGACGTGACTTTTTAGGTAAGACCGCGCTTGGAGCTGCTGCCGGCGTATTGGCTGCACCAGCAATCGCCCAATCTATGCCTGAAGTGAAATGGCGCTGTGCTTCTAGCTTTCCTAAAAGCTTGGACACTATTTATGGTGGCGGTGAATACATCGCTAAAAGAGTGGCAGCACTCACCGACGGTAAATTTCAGATTCGTATTTTTGGAGCCGGTGAAATTGTTCCTGCCTTTGGTACGGTTGATGCTGTTCAGCAGGGCACTGTTGAATGTACCCATACTGCTGGTTACTACTTTGTTGGCAAGAACAAAACCTTTGCTTTTGATACCACCGTTCCATTTGGTATGAACCAACGCCAACAAAATGCGTGGATGTATTGGGGTGGCGGCTTGAAGTTACAGCGCGAGTTTTTGCGTGACTACAACATCATCTCTTTCCCAGCTGGTAATACTGGCACTCAAATGGGTGGCTGGTTCAAAAAGCCTGTGAAGACTGTTGCTGATCTCAAAGGCTTGAAAATGCGCATCGCCGGACTTGGCGGTGAAGTAATGTCTCGCCTTGGCGCAATTCCACAACAAATTGCTGGTGGCGATATTTATCCTGCTCTTGAAAAAGGTGTGATTGATGCTGCTGAGTGGGTTGGACCTTATGACGATGAAAAGTTAGGCTTCTACAAAATCGCTCCTTACTACTACTACCCAGGTTGGTGGGAAGCTTGTTCGATGTACTCCATGTACGTCAACATTAAAGAGTGGGAGAAACTTCCAAAGCAATACCAAGAAGCGTTGACCTCCGCCTGCGCAGAATGCAACATCGACATGATGGCCGAGTACGACTACAAAAATCCAATTGCACTTCAAAGTCTGATTAAGAACGGTGTCAAGTTGCAGTCTTACTCAACAGATATTATGAAAGCAGCCTCTGCTGCCGCTTTTGATATGTATGAAGAAGAGGCTGGAAAAAATCCATCGTTCAAGAAGATTTATGAACCTTGGAAAAAGTTCCGCAACGACCAGATGCTTTGGAATAAAGTTGCTGAGCAAACTCTCATGAGCTTCATGTTGACCAACCCAGTCAAATAATTGGAATGAGAGGCTGATATGCCAAAACAATTTTTAGTATTTGCAGGTTTCGTCGATCGTTTAAATGACCGTTTTGGTGTATTAGCGAGTTGGATGGTTTTGATTGCCGTACTGGTCAGCACAGCAAATGCGCTGATTCGGTATGGCTTCAATCTCAGCTCAAATGGCTGGCTTGAGGCGCAATGGTACTTATTTGCCGGCATGGTGATGTTTGGTGCTGCCACTACTTTTCGTCTGAATGAACACGTTCGAGTTGACGTGCTCTATGCCCTCTACCCGAATAAAGCACGCCTCTGGTTAGATTTTTGGGGCGGCATTGTTTTCTTCTTACCAATGACCATCATTATTGGTTATTACTCCTGGGAATTTTTTATTACTTCAGTCATTCAAAATGAAACTTCGAGTAATCCCGGTGGACTCATTCGTTGGCCAGTGCGCGGCGTGATTACCTTAGGTTTTTTCTTATTAACCCTCCAAGGTATTTCAGAAATCATCAAACGCTACGCAGCCATTATTGGCATGATTCAAATCGATCCTAAGTACGAAAGACCACTGCAATGATTAGCCACGACTTAATGGCTCCCATCATGTTTGGGGGGCTCATCGTATTTCTATTACTAGGATATCCTGCAGCGTTTTCACTAGGTGCTGTCGGCTTATTCTTTTCTTTTATCGGCATCGAGATGGGTATGTTTCAACCCACCTTCTTGCAAGCTTTACCTGACCGAGTCTTTGGCATTCTGTCGAATGACTTATTACTTTCTATTCCCTTCTTCACCTTTATGGGCGCCATTCTGGAGAAGTGCGGTTTAGCAGAAGATATGCTCGAAGGTCTGGGTCAGCTCTTTGGCCCGATTCGCGGTGGCCTAGCCTATGCTGTAATTATTGTTGGCGCGATTTTGGGAGCCATTACCGGCACTGTTGCAGCCTCAGTGATTGCAATGGGACTGATCTCCCTGCCCATCATGTTGCGCTATGGATATAACCCAAGAGTAGCCACTGGTGTGATTGCAGCATCTGGCACGATTACTCAACTCATTCCACCCTCACTCGTATTAATTGTTTTAGCTGACCAGTTGGGTAAATCCGTTGGGGATATGTATGCCGGAGCAATTGGCCCTTCCATTATTCAGGTTGCATTGTTTTGCTTGTTCATCTTTTTCTTATCTATTTTTAGACCACAAGATGTTCCAGCGCTGCCACCAGAAGCGCGCCCAAAAATTGACTGGAAGCTATTCAAGAAAATTCTGTGGGGCATCGTTCCTTCGATTGCGTTGATCTTCTTGGTACTTGGCACCATCTTGATGGGCCTGGCAACGCCGACCGAGGGCGGCGCAATGGGTTCTGTAGGTGCATTAGTGCTGGCTGCCATGAACAAGCGTTTAGAAAAAAACTTGGTCTGGGGTGCAATGACCTCCACGATGCGTATCAACGCCATGGTGATCTTCATTCTAATTGGCTCCACGGTTTTTGGTCTTGCCTTCCGCGGTGTGGATGGCGATCTGTGGATTGAAGAGTTACTCTCTGGTTTGCCAGGAGGTCAAATCGGCTTCTTGATTGTGGTGAACTTATTTGTCTTCTTCTTAGCCTTCTTCTTGGATTACTTTGAGATTGCCTTCATCATCATTCCATTACTTGCACCAGTTGCTGAAAAGTTGGGGATCGATTTGATCTGGTTTGGTGTGCTATTGGGTGCCAATATGCAAACCTCATTTATGCATCCGCCATTTGGTTTTGCCTTGTTTTACTTGAGAGGGGTGGCCGATAAAACCGTCAAAAGCTCCGATATTTACTATGGAGCCCTACCGTGGGTTGGTTTACAACTGATTCTGGTGGCGATCATCATCTTCATCCCAGAAACAGTGACCTACTTTATTGACAAGCCTACTGCTGTATTCGATGCGAACGCACCATCTATCGATCCACTCGCTGGCGTTGAGCAAAATGAGATCACCGTAGACTCTAGTGCCGATATCGAGCGACAATTGCGAGAAAATAAATAATATAAAAATAGTTGTGCAAAAAATAGAGGGGTTTTGCAATGCAAGCAAAGTGGGGTATTCGGGGGATGGCGGTAGCGCCGCACTCCCTCGCTTCTGAATCTGCCTTAGCAGTTCTCAGAGAGGGCGGCAACGCATTAGAAGCTATGGTCGCTGCAGCTGCAACCATTGCGGTGGTCTACCCCCACATGAACTCCATTGGTGGTGACTCTTTTTGGGTAATTCACTCTCCAGGTAAAGCTATGGGAGGCATTGATGCCTGCGGTGCAGCAGCAGGTTTAGCTACCAAGCAATGGTATGCCGAACGCGGTATTACAAAAGCCATTCCTTTTCGTGGACCAGTTGCTGCAAACACAGTAGCTGGAACTATCTCTGGTTGGGGTGCTGCACACAAACTTTCCAAGCAAGGCCTGGGTGGCAAGATTCCACTCTCACGTCTTTTAGCCGATGCGATTCATTATGCACAAGCAGGTATTCCAGTAACCTATAGTCAATCGAGTTTGACTGCAAAGAAGCGTGAAGAACTCTCTGCCATTCCTGGGTTTGCAAAAACCTTTTTAGTAAATGGTAAAGCGCCAGCTGTTGGCAGTATCTTTAAACAAGAGCGCCTTGCAAAAACCTTGCGCCAAATTGCCACAAAAGGAACGGATGATTACTATCGCGGCGATTTAGCAGAATTGCTTGCAAAAGAATTAACGGATCTCGGTACGCCACTGCGACTGGCTGATCTGCATCGTCATCGCGCAAAGTTAATTGACCCGCTCGAGCTAAAACACAGCTTGGGTAATGTGTACAACATGGTTCCGCCGACCCAGGGCGTTGTATCGCTCATGATCATTGGCATCTTGGATCAATTGAACCTAAAACGCTTTAAGGTCGACAGCACTGAATATGTTCATCACTGTGTTGAGGCAACTAAGCAAGCATTTATGATTCGCGATCAGTTTGTCACTGATCCTGCTTACATGACAAAAAATGCGCAATCCTTTTTATCGCCAGCCTTCTTAAAGAAGCTCGCTAAAAATATTGATCCCAATAAAGCCTTGCCTTGGGGTCAAGGCAAAGGTCCAGCCGATACGATCTGGATGGGTGTGATCGACGGTGATGGTAATTGTGTTTCCTTTATTCAGAGTATTTATCACGAGTTTGGCGCTGGTATTGTTCTTCCAAAGTCTGGTGTAAATTGGCAAAACCGTGGTTGCAGCTTTTCTCTTGATCCAAAAACACTTAATCATCTTGAGCCCTATCGCAAACCGTTCCATACACTTAATCCAGCGATGGCTTTATTTAAAGATGGCCGCTCAATGGTCTATGGGACGATGGGTGGCGATGGTCAGCCTCAAACCCAATGTGCCGTCTTTACTCGTACCGCCACTTACGGTCTTGATCCACAAGATGCGATTAGTCGCCCTCGCTGGTTACTCGGACGGACTTGGGGACAAACAAGCGATAGCTTAAAACTCGAATCGCGCTTTAGTCCATGGGTCGCAAAAGAATTGCACGCCTTAGGTCATGATGTTGAAATGCTCGATGCATTTGATGAGACGGTTGGTCATGCAGGCTGCATCATTCGTGATCCCTCGGGTACTTTGCGCGGTGGCTGGGACCCCCGGAGTGATGGAGCAGTTAGCGCGTTTTAGTAATGAATGCTTTCGGTACGCGCAGATCCCAATGAATTGCGGCTGCGCGTAAGCCAAAAATTCCGAGCATGCAGATGACAGAGCCCTCAAGGGTATATTGCGGCAGAAAATTGAGTATCAGCACATAGGCAATGCATCCAAAGCTCACCGGAATAGCGTAGAGCTCATCAGACATTAATAGTGTTTTGCGACCAGCCAATATATCGCGCAATAAGCCGCCACCAATTGCAGTCACCACGCCCATAATCACTGGGGCTACTGGTAATCCAAAATCCATATTCCAAGCCTTATCCGTACCTTGAATGGCAAATAGAGCAGCACCAAAACCATCGACATACAACATTAAGCGATAAATTTGCGGCTGGGTAAAAAGAGATTCTGCAAAAAAAGCCAGTACGCTAGCCCCTAAGGCAAGCCAGACATAAATTTGACTCTGAGACCAAAAGATAGGGGTTTCTAAAATAATGTCACGAATAGTTCCGCCGCCAATCGCGGTAATCAGACCCAGCACTAACACTCCAAAGAGATCGACCCCACGATCAGAAATTGCCAAGACTCCCGTGACCGCGAATGCCATCGTTGCTATAACGCTAATCCAAAAATTAATTTCTTCCATAGCAATGAGTCTAAAGCACTTTATTTTGTTTTATCCTGAATTTGATGTGATCTCTGATGCCGTCCCTATGCTGACAAATATTCACTCTAGGAAAACCCTTTATGAAGCCGAAGATCTATAGCTATTGGCGCAGCTCTGCCGCTTTTCGAGTTCGTATTGCCCTTAATCTAAAAGGTGTTGATCATGAGGTCGTCCCCGTTCATCTAGTGAACAAGGGTGGGGAACAACTGGCTGAAGCATATTCAAAAAAGAATCCCAATCACCTAGTGCCCCTATGGGAGGATGGTGAAAACACTATTCATCAGTCTCTAGCCATCATTGAATATCTCGATGAAATTCAAGCAGAGCCCCCGCTCTTACCAAAGACTCCAATTGATCGCGCGTGGGTTCGCTCAGTAGCCATGGATATCGCGATTGATATTCATCCGATTAGCAATCTGCGAGTACTACGTTATTTAATCAAGCAGGTGGGCGCAAATAATGAAGCTAAAGATATTTGGTATCAACATTGGATCAAGATCGGCTTAAGTAGTATTGAAAAACAACTCAGTACAGATCCACGAGTAGGCCGCTTTGCCTTTGGTGATCAACCCGGTCTGATTGATATTTGTTTAGTACCACAGCTATTTAATGCTTTAAGTAGCAAGATGGATATGAGTCCTTATCCCACTCTGATGCGAATCTTCCAAGAGTGTATGAAATTACCTGCTTTTATAGATGCCTCTTGGGAAAAGCAAGTCGATGCCGAAGGGCCAAACCCTTCTAACTAATAGCGAGATTCCAGCATCTTGACCAAGGCATGGACGGACTCGTTATATGGTGTAGCAATTCCATGCCGTCTACCTAATTCCACAATATAGCCATTTAAAAAATCGATCTCTGTCTTTTTACCTCGAGATAAATCTTGAGCAGTAGAAGAAACTTGCGTCACCATCGTAGTCGCAATCGAGTCGTTTGCAGTAAGCGCCTCTGACATAGAGATCTTGACATCTTCCAGCGCAGCGACAGCCAGAAACTCTTTTGTAATTTCTTCAATGAGTTGAACAATTTCAGGGGACTTGACCATTTCACCATAGGGAATTTGGCCAATGCCTGAGATGGCATTAAAGGAGCAATTCACCAAAAACTTCAGCCACATATCCCGCTTGATCTGCGAGGTAATCAAACACGGGACATTTGCTGCCTCAAATAAATGACGGATTCCTTCAAGGTTTTCTTGATCATCAGCAGTGTTATTGCCTAGGCCCCCAATTAGGAGCTCCCCCCGCCCGTGATGCTTCATGGTTCTTTGGCCAATCATTCCGGCAGCAACATAGACAACCGCTGCATAAATACGATTACTAATAGTCTTAGAGGCAATCTCAATATTTGCTACTCCATTTTGCAAACTCAAGAGCACTGCTGTATTTGGCAAGATTGATTTAATCTCCGAAAGTGTTTGTTCTGTATCGAGCGACTTGACACATAGGAGCACTAAATCAGCATCTCTGAGTAAAGCAAGATCCGAACTTGCTTTGACCTTAACGGTTTCATGAAACGCTTTGCAATCCATTTCTAAGCCATACTCATTTAAGGCCTTAGCGCGCTCTAATCTGGCAATAAATGTGACGTCCTGATTTGCACGGGCGAGCATGCCACCAAAATAGCAGCCAACTGCACCTGCGCCAAGCACATAGATTTTTGGATGACTTTGCAATGGAGAATGAATACTGCTAGATTGGGAATTTATAAATCAAGCACCAATGTTCCACTTTTTATATGGGAGATGCAAGGCGTTAGGTATTCCTGATGCTCGTCATCGCTCAAAATACAATCGCCGTGCTCTACCTCGCCACTGATATATCTGGTCTTACAGGTGCCACATAAACCGGATTGGCATGAAGTAGGTATCTCAATACCTGATCTTGCCAAAGCGTCAATGATTGACTCAGAACGTGTAAGCGTAATTTTCTGGCCATTACTCTGAATCTCGATCACCAACTCTTCAGAGTCAGTACTGGAAATTTGATTCACTTTTTAGTCTCGCTCCATAAAAAGAATGGGTTGCAATCGCAGCCCTTCTCTTCTGATTGATTAATGCTTGAATTGTGCTTTCGCAGTTTGCTCAAGCTCTTCCATTTTTTGTTTCACAAATTCAATACGCTCTTTACCTTTATGCTGCTCGGCTTCTGTGATGATCGCAATTACGCCTTTTGCGACAAAACGTCTTTGCGCAACTTCCTCTTCTGTAGTTGCGCCGATCGGTAAATCAAAGACATTGCCGGAACAATAACTATTAGGCGCGCCATTCAACTCTTTTAACCACTCTGAAAAAGCTTCCGCACTAGCTGCTGGATTAGAACCACGCACAGCATCACGCAACATCTTTCTAAACAAATAGGGGCCCGCATCAAACTTTGTAGGATTCTCTAAAGCGTGAATCGCAATCGGTCTTTGGCTAATAATGGCCTCATAGTCTCCAGGTGCATATTGCGCCATCTTGTAATTCGGGCGGGCTCGGTGATCAGTAGGAATATCGACAATATCGTTAATGCTGTGCTTACCAAAACGCTCGGCCCTTCTCAAGGCAACTTGACCATCTAAGAAGTCAATAGACTCATATCCAACCAACTCTTTTTGCCCAATACCGCGTGTATCAATACCCGGCCCCATCACACGCCATCCAATCATCTTGCTATTAAAGTCATCGACCGGAACTGTCCAACGAATAATATGAAAACGGCTAAATAATTTTTTGTTTGATCCGTCTTCCGATGTATAGGCATGCAAACTCAAATTTGGTAAGACCTGATGCTGAACGCGAATAAACAATCGGTCATTATTGACGCGGCGAGCACCTGAACAAGCCAAACCTCTACCACCATGAATTGGCACAAACTGCATGTCAGGGTGAACTTCCATTGTTGGAGAGCCTACCTCATCAAATGTTGTGCCTTGGAAATGGCCGCCCACGACATTTTTAGCAGCATGCAGTTCAGCTGTGTGAAAGTTATCCGCCGCATTATCTTGAACCTGCAACCAATTGCAGTGCTGAAAATTACTGTAGGGAACTAGTTCATCGCCAGGGGCTACTGTAAAGTCAGACTCCCATTCTGGAAATGGTGGCTCTTTGTCTGGAGCGCCCATGTAAGCAAATACCAAGCCATTTCGTTCGAATGCTTTGTAAGCGCCCTGCTGAATTGAACACGCATATTTTTCCGCTTCAGCTTCTTCACCCTTAGGGAAAGGTGCATTTAAACAAGTACCGTCTACATCAAACACCATGCCGTGATAACAACATTTAATGCCATGCTCTTGAATTTGCCCATACTCAAGTGAAGCACCACGATGCACGCAGTGAGCATGTAAGACACCAACGCTTCCACTGCCATCGCGAAACGCAACCAACTCTTCGCCTAAGATGGTTAAAAATCTAGGAGTGTCTGTGAGTTCGATGGACATACATACTGGATGCCAAAAGCCACGCATATATTCACCCATTGGGGTGCCAGGTCCTACTTCGGTTAATTCGGGATCGTGCCCAGGAGTCTTATTGGTGTAATAACCACCGTAAGGAACCAATTTCTTTGGTTTTTCAGAAGTTCCTGCAGAGGCCCCAACTTTTTTCTCTGCTTGTTCCTGTTTGCCTGTCATTGCGTGCTTCTCCTGTTTTTTTGACCGATTTTATATACTTTGTATACTGTATACAGAGTATATAATATTTTTGAAGCAGGCGCAGTCTCAAAAATCCACTATTTCAGGCAATTGAAACCCTAAAAAGATGCTTTCTCAGCTCCATAAAATTCCAGCTCGAACCGATTATGTTGAGGCGGTCTACAAGGCTTTACTCGATGCCATCAGCGATGGATCTCTACCGCCCAAAACACGCATCACTCAGGAAGAAATTGCCGAGCAAATGAATATTTCTCGTTTGCCGGTTCTGCAAGCGCTACGGATGTTGAAAAACGATGGCTTTGTCGAAGATGCTCCAGGTAGAGGCTTACAGGTGACCGCCTTGAATATTGAATGGATCGACAAGCTCTATGAAGTTCGTGGCGCCCTCGATTCCTTAGCTGCAAAACTCGCCGCCCAAAAGAAATGTGTAATTGATCCTCAATTAATAAAACATGGCCGCGCTGTTTCAGAAAAGGGAGATGTCAGTGCACTGATTGATGCTGATATCGCTTTTCATAGTGCAATCTATGATGCCTCTGAAAACCCATTGATTGCCAAAAGCGCGCATTTACATTGGGTTCACCTACGCCGCGTTATGGGAGCAGTGCTGCAATCTTCCCAACGCTCCGCTATTTGGGATGAACACCAAGCTATTGCGGATGCCATTAAAAATGGTGATGAGAAAAAAGCTGCCGAACTTTCAGAACTTCATGCAAGCCGAGCTAGAAAAAATCTTATTTATCAACTTGAGCAAACGCTATCGACTAATTAAAAAATCCCAGTCATGCTGGGATTTTTTAATTCTGCTTCGGGATTACTGCTTAGTTATTTTTTAAGTAAACATATCGGGTTGATTTTCTTTTAGATAACCCCAGATCGGTTGGAAATGAAGCCAGCCAATATACTCGCTACCCACGTGTTCTCTACTGTAGCGGGCGACTTCAGGTGATAGCAGGTTAGGCTTGATACCAGTTGCCTCAACCATCATCTGCTGTTTGCAACAGCGCTCTAATGCGATAAACCAGAATGCTGCAGCTTCAATGCTGTGACGACTCATTGTTATCAAACCATGATTACGGTGAATCACGCCTTTAACTTTCTTCAAGGAACCTGCAAAGTTATAACCTGCGTTATCTTCAACAGCTACTTGTCCAGCCTGCTCCGCCATCACCATATGGTCTTCAAAGAATGCAGCTGCATCTTGAGAAATAGGATCTAATGGTTTTCCAAGTGCAGCAAATGCAGTTCCATAAACAGTATGCGCATGACACATGGCAAGAATATCGGGGTGTTTTTCATGGACTGCTGCATGCAATACAAAACCGGCGCGGTTCAATGCATGTTTACCTTCTACGACATTGCCTTCGTGATCTGCCAAAATTAAGTTAGACACTTTGACCTGATCAAAATGCACTGCCATTGGATTTGTCCAGTACAGGTTTGGATGTTCAGGATCCCGAATAGTCAAATGTCCTGCAAAACCATAATCAAACTTTTCAAGTGCAAATGCTCGGCATGCAGCTACTAAACGCTCTTTCAGGTGCTGACGCTCTTCTGCAAAACTGTTGAACTTCGGCTGATACGGAAATATCTGCGATTGATCTTCTGGTTGATAAATAGACTCTCTTCCACCTAAGTCCAATTTACTGTCTCTCTCCATTACTTCAGCCATGTGAATTCCTTTTTGTATTAGCAATTAATTCAGATGTAATCATGGGCTACTCAAAGGGTTTTGACAAACGATAAGCATTCATATATAGATGAATATAAATCATGTATATACTATTTACATGAGAAAAATGCCAAATTATGTTCTTCTAAGGGCTTTTGAAGCAGCAGCAAGGCTTGAAAGCTTCACTTTGGCCGCTAGAGAGCTCCATCTCACTCAATCTGCCATCAGCCATCAAATTCGAGAACTGGAAGAGTATTTCGGTAAACCGTTATTTTTTCGTAAGAATCGCAAAGTCGAACCCACCGCTGAAGGGCGCCGGCTTCTAGAATCTCTTTCGCGAGTATTTGATGTGATTGAGGCAGCCTGCAATGAAGTAACGCTTGCTCCCAGCTCACAAGTACTGGCCTTGCATTGTTCTCCTAGCTTTGCTGCAAAGTGGCTTAGCCCAAGACTTCCCGAATTTATTAAGGCCAACCCTGACATCACTATTCGCATGACATCCGGAGCAGAACCAATCGACTTATTGCGCAATCAAGAAATCGATATCGCGATTTCATATCAATTTACTCACGCAGGACCAGGCATCACTTCGATATCCTTAGGTGAAGAAAAAATTGCACCAATGTGCTCTCCACAGTTAATCGACCCTAAAGTGCCTGTAAAAGAATTGATGAGTAAATTAACCTTAATAGAGTCGTCTCTAAACCATCACACCTGGGAGCAATGGTTTGAAGTAAATCAACTAACAAATCCCTCCACTAGAAAGATGTCATTTGACCGTGCAGCCCTCTCAATATCAGCCGCAGTCGATGGTATTGGGGCTGTTCTCGAGAGTGTGCGCTTTGCCGAAAGAGAGCTCTCACGAGGCGAGCTAGTTGAGATAGGGCAGGAAATCTTTTTACCCACAAGGGATAGAACCCATTTTCTATCATATCGATCTAATACTAAAAATAGTCCAAAAATTAAACTGTTTAATGAATGGATTTTTAGCAAAGCGGGTGTTACTGCATAGTGAAATCTCCCATTTTCTTTTTCATTCTGAGTGGCATTTGTTTTTCCACGGTCGATGCCATTGCCAAAATTCTTGTTCAAGATATCAGCTTGATTACTATTATTTGGTCTCGGTTTTTAGGTCAGACACTCCTTGCACTTCCAATCGCTTGGTATTTTTTAGGCAAACGATTTTGGCGTACCCAAAACTTAGGACTACAACTTTTTAGGTCATGCTTGTTGGTTTCAACCTCAGCCTTATTTTTTGGAGGCTTACATTGGCTCCCACTAGCAGAGGCATCGGCCATCACCTTTACGGCGCCCATTTGGGTAGCCATCTTATCGGGGCCCATATTAGGTGAGCGTGTCGAGCTTAAAGATTGGCTGGTTGCAGGAGTTGGGTTTTTAGGGATACTCTTTATTGCTAGACCGGGTTCGGCGATTTTTCATATAGCGGCCACACTACTAGTGTTAATGGCTTTTTTAAATGCCATCTTTCAGCTATCCACCAGAAAGTTAGTGCTGGACTCGGCCTACACCACTTTCTTTTATAGCGGATTGGTTGGTCTAGCGATCTCTTCTATCCTGCTTCCCTATGCAGAGCCCATGCCCGCACTACCCGTATTTGAATATGCCATATTGGGAATGATTGGTCTCTTAGGTGGCATTGCACATCTTCTGATTGTGCTGGCGTTCTATAAAACTCGCCCTTACAAACTAACTCCGCTGGTTTACTTACAATTACTTTGGGCCGTTGGGTATGGTTACCTAATTTTTGGAGAGCTT
>CANIMS010000015.1 GCA_947468785.1 Betaproteobacteria bacterium | reverse complement strand
TTCTAAATGACGGCCTTCATAGCTAATATGCAACAAATTGGCATCCATGGAATAGGGTGAGCCGCCTTGCTTATGTTTCATCTCAACTGGAATACCGTGCTTTTCTGCATAGGCCATCAGTTTTTCACGGGAGAGCAGATCCCATTCACGCCATGGGGCAATTACTTTAATCCCCGGCTCAAGAGCATAATAGCCCAATTCAAAGCGAACCTGATCATTACCTTTTCCAGTGGCACCATGTGACACAGCATCAGAACCCGTTAAACGGGCGATTTCAATTTGACGCTTCGCAATTAATGGGCGTGCAATAGATGTACCCAATAGGTACTCGCCTTCATAGATTGTGTTGGCGCGAAACATCGGAAATACGAAATCGCGGACAAATTCTTCACGCAAGTCATCAATAAAAATATTCTCGGGCTTGATTCCAAACTGCAATGCCTTAGCACGCGCCGGCTCTAATTCTTCTCCCTGACCCAAGTCAGCGGTGAATGTCACGATCTCGCAACCATATGTATCCTGAAGCCACTTCAAGATCACGCTAGTGTCTAGACCACCCGAATAAGCTAATACTGCTTTTTTAATTTCAGACATGTTTTCTATTCAATCAAAAAATAATCAAAACAATTTACTCTAAACGCCCACAGAGTAAATACTCCATCAAAGCTTTTTGGACATGTAAACGATTTTCCGCCTCTTCCCAAACAATACTTTGTGGGCCATCAATAACACCAGCAGATACTTCTTCACCACGATGCGCTGGAAGGCAATGCATGAATAAAGCGTCTGGTTTTGCTAAAGACATCAACTCTTCGTCAACCATCCAATCTTTAAAGGCGCTCATACGTGAAGTGTTTTCATCTTCATAGCCCATACTCGTCCAGACATCCGTGCTCACTAAATCGGCGTCCTTACAAGCCTCTTTGGGGTCTGCGCAAACGGTTAAATGCTTAGCTGCCTTTTCTGTCAAACGAGAAGTATCCAACTGATAACCATCCGGGGCAGAAAAACGAAACTGAAAGTCTAAACATTCTGCTGCCTGAATCCAGGTGTAGGCCATGTTATTAGCATCACCAACCCAGGCCACTGTTTTTCCCTGAATAGGTCCACGCGCTTCGACATAAGTGAAGATATCAGCCAAGACTTGGCAAGGATGAAATTCATTAGTTAAGCCATTGATAACGGGAACGCGAGAGTTCGCCGCAAAACGATCAATGATGTCTTGACCGAAGGTGCGAATCATAATGATGTCGGTCATTCTTGATATGACTTGTGCAGCGTCCTCTACAGGCTCGCCACGGCCTAACTGAGTATCTCTGGTGTTAAGGTATACGGCCTGACCGCCAAGCTGGTGTATGCCTGCTTCAAACGATAAACGTGTCCGAGTGGAATGTTTTTCAAAAATCATTGCTAGAGTGCGATCATGCAGTGGATGCCATGTCTCATAACTTTTAAATTTCGCCTTTAGCCACGCTGTTCTTTTCAGCAAATAGTCATACTCTTCGCGGGTGAGGTCAGAAAATTGCAGGTAGTGCTTGACCTGACCAGGCACTTGAGGCTTTGCCAGAGATGTCATCGTTGAGCTTTCTACTAAAGTTTTAGCTTGCATTTTTTCTCAAAGCTTTCGACTGCACGAAAATAGATCCTAAAGTCATCTTACGGCCAACTCAGGCTGTTAAGCTAGAGGGCTTAGCACCACTTATTTCTACCACGATCTTGACGTCAACTTGAACCACAAAAAGCTTTTCATTCAAGGCATTACAACTTCTGGCAAACCATTTAGACCGAGCGATTGGGCGGAGCGTCTTTGCGGGGTAATGGCTACTTTTCGCCCTCCAGGAGATTCTGGAGACCCTCGCTTCACTTATTCACCCTACGTCAGACCTATCCTGATTGCTACAGTGAAATGCGTCGTTATTGATACTAGACTAGGTGATCTTGATCCTAGAGCCTTGGACTTTGTCATGAACTTTGCCAAAGACAACAGCTTGCCGATCGAAGAGGCATGTGAGTTTGAACCCAAATCCCAAGCCTAGCCCTAAAAACAAAAACCCGCTCTGATCAGGAGCGGGCCTAGGTCGAAATCATTTCGACCAGCCTAAAACAATTACTGAATTACGCTGCCATCGCCTTAACGGCTGCTGACAAACGTGACTTCTGACGTGCTGCAGTATTTTTATGAGCAATCTTTTTGTCAGCGATCTTGTCGATCGTTGCTTGGGCTGCCGCAAATACTTTCGCTGCAGCCGCTTTATCACCAGTTTCGATCGCCTTACGCACTGCCTTAACGGAAGTACGTAACTTTGAACGCAAGCTGGAATTGTGCTCGTTCTGTTTTACTGCCTGGCGTGCGCGCTTTCGCGCTTGTGCTGTATTAGCCATCTTTAAACCTTGCCTCTATAAATTGCAAAATACGATTAATTGAAAATCTTGTAGGACTTGCTGGATTTATAAGCCAGCTCACCAAAACCCAAGATTTTACATTAAAGGGGCAAAAAAGCCCAGTTGCTTGATAAATAGGGGAAAATCGGCTCATGAACTTGCTTTCTGCCGCCGCCAAAGTTAGCTCCTTAACGATGCTATCCCGTATTACGGGCCTCCTGAGGGAGACTTTGATTGCCCGAAGCTTCGGTGCATCAGAGTGGACCGATGCCTTTAATGTGGCTTTTAGGCTACCAAATCTCTTGCGTCGTCTATTTGCCGAAGGGGCTTTTTCCCAGGCATTTGTACCCATTTTGGGTGAAATTTCCAACAATGGGGATCAAAAACAGGCTCAAATCCTCGTAAATGCGGTTGCCACCCTCTTATTCTGGGCTTTGCTGCTTACGGTACTACTAGGAGTCATCGGCGCTCCAGTGCTCATTCTGGTGATTGCTACCGGCTTTAGTGGGGGGGCCGCTTATGAGGCCAGTGTTGTCATGACTCGCATCATGTTTCCGTATATCGGACTCATTTCCCTAGTTTCACTATCCGCCGGAATTCTTAATACTTTTGGCCGTTTTGCGATTCCTGCCTTTACACCCGTTTTACTCAATCTCGCTTTGATTGGGAGCGCCCTCTTTTTGGCGCCGCATCTTGAGCAACCCATTTATGCCTTAGCTATTGGCGTACTTTTAGGGGGACTCCTGCAATTGGCGATTCAGATTCCCGCTCTCTCGCGCTTAGGACTTTTGCCACGCATTGGATTACTGCCGGGTGCCATTAAAACGGCAGTACAAAATCCTGACGCAAAACGCGTTTTGAAACTCATGGGGCCCGCAGTATTTGCCGTCTCTGTCGCACAAATTTCTTTAATCATTAATACCAATATCGCCTCACGATTGCAAACTGGCAGCGTCTCTTGGCTTTCATACGCAGATCGTTTAATGGAGTTTCCTACCGCACTACTTGGCGTGGCCTTAGGTACCGTTCTCTTGCCAAGCTTAAGCAAAGCCAATGCCAAAAATGATTTGGTGCACGCTGGTGAGCTTTTGATCTGGGGATTACAGCTGACATTTTTATTGGCGGCTCCTTGCGCTATTGCACTCTTTATTTTTGGCGAGCCTATTGCTGCAGTGTTGTATCACTATGGAAAATTTACTGCCCTCGATGTCTTGATGACTCAACGTGCATTAGCAGCCTATGGTGTTGGTTTAATCGGTCTGATATTAGTCAAGATTTTGGCGCCCGGCTTTTATTCTCGCCAAGATATCCGAACTCCAGTCAAAATTGGTTTGATCGTTCTGGTTGCTACCCAATTGGCAAATCTACTGTTTGTGCCCTGGTTGGGACATGCTGGACTAGCCCTATCCGTAGGAGCTGGTGCCTGCTTAAACGCAGCACTGTTATGGGCTGGACTCCATAAAAGGGGCGCCCTTCCAAGCGCTGCTTGGGCCAAGTACTTAGGTCAACTGTTTTTAGCGCTCATTCCCTTGATAGGAGTGCTTTATTACGCCGCCAGCGCCCACAATTGGATTGCCCTGCAAGCTGAACCGTGGACTCGGATTGGCTTGCTAGCCGCATGGTTGGGATTGGCGGCCATTGTCTACTTTGCGGCCCTAGCTTTAGTCGGAATTCGCTGGCAAAAATTCTTACGTCATGCAAAATAGCTTGTATGCCAACACAACAACTCGACTATTTCACTTCTTTAGTTGCTGAAGATGAGCGTCTGCCTTTAACAGAGGCCGCTATCGCAGTTGCTCAACACGCTTACCCTGATCTAGATGTTCAAGGCGTACTCGATCAAATCGATCAGATGGGGAACAAACTTAAAACGCGCATTACTCCGGATACCTCTCCGATGCAGCGTTTACAAATCCTGAAGCATTTCTTTTATACAGAGTTAGGATTCGGTCCGAACCCCAATGATTTTTATGCTCCAGAAAATTCTTATCTACATTACATCCTTGAAAATCGTAGAGGTATTCCAATCTCATTAGCGATTCTGATGATGGAACTCGGTCAGCAAATTGGATTGAAGATTCGAGGTGTCTCCTTCCCGAATCACTTCATGATGCGCATCTCTTTGCAACAAGGCGAAGTGATTATGGATCCACTCACAGGTGAGTCCCTTTCAAAGAATCAATTGCAAGAAATGCTTGATCCGTATCTTGAGGCTAAAGGCTATCGGGGTGAGCTCAGCCTACCCCTCAATGTTTTCTTAAGGGCATCTAGCGCACGGGAGATCCTGTCACGTTTCTTAAGAAACCTCAAAATGATCTATTCGGAGCATGAGCGCTGGGAGCGTCTTCTCGGTATTCAAGAGCGCTTAGTGATTCTGCTGCCTGACTCTATTGAGGAGATTCGGGATCGGGGTCTGATTTTTGCTCAGCTGGAATATTTCCGTCCAGCGATAGATGACATGCATCGCTATCTCAGTGAAGCGCCTGAGGCTGAAGATGCCGAAGATATTCGCGAGCACATTTTCACTCTCGAAAGCCAAACCAAACTGCACTAATTTATTTTTGCCTGCGCTGAAATAGCTTATCAACAGGCTCTTATAATGGGGGATGCAATCTGAACCCTACATTCAGCCCATGCAATCCCCAGAGTCGTTTTCAACCATCTGCATTGTTGGACCTACTGGAGCAGGCAAAACGCATCTAGCCATGTCTTTGGCTGAATATGCCAAATCGATTGGAATAAGAATTGAGCTCATCAGCATGGACTCTGCGCTAGTCTATCGCGGCCTTGATATTGGTAGCGCTAAACCTACCAAAGAAGAGCAAAAATTAGTAGCACATCACCTAATCGACATTCTTGATCCTAACGAGGCCTATTCAGCCGCCCGTTTTGCTAAAGATGCAAAACGACTTTGTGAAGAGATTCGGAATAGAGGCAACATCCCTGTAGTGGTTGGCGGAACGATGTTGTATTGGCGAGCGTGGGCGCATGGCCTATCTTCGCTCCCTCCAGCAAATCCAGAAATTAGAGAACGTCTTGAAGAGCAGGCAAAGAAAATTGGTTGGCCCGCAATGCATGAACGCCTAGCAAAAGTTGACGCGATATCTGCAGCACGCTTGAAACCTAATGATTCACAACGTGTTCAGCGTGCCCTTGAGGTATTTGAAATCACCGGCAAACCAATGTCAGTGCTACTTGCTGAATCGCCTAGTGATGATGGTCGAGAAGGTTCAATCATTCCGCCATGGATTCAGTTAGTTTCTCTTGAACCTAGCGATCGAGCTCAATTACACCTCAATTTAGAAAAGCGTTTTGATGAAATGCTCAGCAATGGTCTTATCGAAGAAGTAGTCAAGCTAAAACAAAATGCTACTTTGCATGCCGATCTCCCAGCGATTCGTTCAGTAGGCTATCGTCAAGTTTGGGAATACCTTGATGGGCAAATCGATGCAGCTCAAATGCGCTACAAAGCATTGGCAGCTACTCGTCAACTGGGAAAGCGCCAACTTACTTGGTTAAGGGCAATTGCTGATAGAAATCAGTTTGATCCCTTCAATCCAGCTGAATTGAAGGCTGCCTTAGATTACTGCAAGAAAAATCTACAGTAAGTTGATTTAAACAACAATCGTTTGTGGGGCATCTTGAGGACGCTCTACCACTTCACCAACAACCCAAGCTTTTAAGCCTTGAGCAGTCAATGACTTGATTGCGACGTCTGCTTGAGCCGGGGATACGATCACCACCATGCCAATGCCGCAGTTGAATACGCGCACCATTTCAGCATCAGCTACGCCACCCTTCATTTGCAACCAACGGAAGAGCTCAGGCATTTGCCAACTATCCCGATGTAAGACAGCTTGAGTATTTTCTGGGAGAACACGTGGCACGTTATCCACTAAGCCACCGCCAGTAATATGCGCCATTCCTTTGACATCAATTTCTGAAATAAGTTTTAAAAGCGGCTTCACATAAATTTCGGTTGGCGCCATGACTACATCGCCTAAAGGGCGACCGCCTAAGTCATCACTTGGTTTTGCGCCAGCACGTTCAATAATTTTTCTCACCAATGAGTAGCCATTAGAATGTGCGCCGCTTGATCCAATTGCCAAGATGGTGTCGCCTGGAACAATGCGAGCACCAGTAATAATTTTGGATTTCTCGACTGCACCCACCGCAAATCCCGCAAGATCATATTCACCTGGTGGATACATGCCGGGCATTTCTGCAGTTTCGCCACCAATCAGTGCACAACCAGATAACTCACAACCTTTAGCAATTCCGCCGACTACAGTTGCAGCAGTATCAACAGTCAATTTGCCACATGCAAAATAGTCTAAGAAAAAGAGTGGCTCAGCACCTTGAACCAAAATATCGTTAACACTCATCGCTACCAAATCTTGACCAATCGTGTCATGGCGATTCCATTCGAAAGCCAAACGCAGTTTGGTTCCTACCCCGTCAGTTCCTGAAACCAAGACAGGCTCTTTGTAGCGCTTAGGAACCTCAAAAAGTGCCCCAAAACCACCAATTCCAGCCAAAACACCTTCCCGCATGGTTTTCTTAGCCAAAGGCTTAATGCGGTCGACTAGCGCATCCCCCGCATCAATATCGACGCCAGCGTCACGGTAGGAAAGGCCTTTTGATGAGGAATTGCTTGAAGAAGTCATATTTGAGTCTGAATATTAGTAAAAAATGTTGCTGGGTCAGTAGAATCATTGAATTCTAGAGGATTACAAGCAATGGCTGAAATTTTTACCCCTTTTCTAGCTGCATTCATTCTGGCGTATACCCTACGCCCTGTTTGCCTGTGGCTTGAGACACATCGCATCCCCCGTTCGCTAGCCGCCCTGATCTCCATGCTGATTGGCTTAGGACTCATTGTTTTCATTTTCAGCCTACTGATCAGCCTACTCAAATACGAAATCCCGCTACTGAAAACCCAACTCCCAGAGTGGATAGCCAATACTCAGTCTTGGCTGAGCCCAAAGCTCGAAGAGCTTCATATGAATATTGACTGGAGCGCTCTCAAAACAAATGTCACCCAAAAGATTACTACTCATATTCATGACAATGCCGATGCCTTGATGAATACCACCATTAATACCGTTCTGGTATCTGGTAGCTCTGTCATCACAGGATTCGTGAATGCAGTACTGATTATTTTTGTGATGTTTTATTTGCTGATTGACTGGGATCAGTTCTTTTCACTGATCAAAAAAGCAGTGCCTGTGCGTGCGCAAGAAACTGTTCATCATCTTGCAATGCACACCGATGGTTTGTTATCGCAATACTTACGCGGTATGTTGATTGTGATTTCGATCATGGCTATTTTCTATAGCGCTGGTCTGAGCTTGATTGGAATTAAGGGTGCTGCAGCACTCGGCGTATTTACTGCTCTGATGATTGTGATTCCGTATGTAGGTATTACGATTGGCCTTACTCTGGCAACCTTATCTGCACTCCTTCAATTTGGACCGGGCCCAGAGATTATTGGTGTACTGGCACTTTTTGGACTAGGTCAATTTATTGAGGGCTTTTTCTTAACGCCACGCTTAGTAGGAGAACGCATCGGCTTACATCCTGTTGGCGTGGTATTTGCCTTATTGCTCTTTGGTAAGTTATTTGGATTCTTTGGTGTGTTACTTGCGCTCCCGATCAGTGCCGTCAGCATGGTCTTAGTGCAATACGCATGGTCTCTTTATACCCAAAGCTCCTGGTATCAAAAATAGATTTGCGTTGTAATGAATAAGAGCCCGCTTCCAAAACAATTTGCTTTAGATCTCAGTCATACCCCCAAAGCAAGTCTAGAGAACTATCTGCCTGGCAAAGATCTGGCATTGATCTCCACTCTTCAAGACTTGAGCCAGTCATGGCATCGGCAATCTCAGATGATCCCGAACAATCCTTTAAATCAGCGCTGGATATATTGGTGGGGACCAGAAGGATCTGGCCGCACACACTTGCTAGCAGCCCTCAGAAATGCTGCAGCAGCAACTGGGATCGACTATTTTTCTTTGGAACCTCTTGAGCCTACATCTTGGGTTCGCTTAGAAGAAAAAATGGGTGCGCTAATAGAAAGCGATGCACCCTCAGTAATTACCGTAGATGATGTTGATCGCCTTGATGATCGTTTGGTTGGGGCGCTCTTTCGTATTCTCAATGGGGTACAGGCCAGCAAGTCCATCTACATCTTCATGACGGGTAAAGCTGCGCCTGCAGCCCTAGAGATCAGAGAGGACCTGCGCACCCGCCTGGGCTGGGGTTTGGTATTCCAAACCGAACTTTTGGATGATGATGCGAAAATACAGGCTTTAGAACAAGCAGCGCAGGCGCGTGGGCTAGTGTTATCACCAGATGTATTGCCCTGGTTGCTGAGCCGCTTCTACCGCGACATGCCTAATTTAATGGCCTTAATCGACGCTTTAGATGCTTATTCTTTGGAAACAAAACGTGCTGTAACCTTGCCGCTGGTACGTGAGCTTTTGCATGCAAAATAATTTAACTCCTATTTAATTCGTGACCCAACTAGCCCTCTTTGATTTAGATAGCACCCTCCTCCCTTGCGATAGCGATTACGAGTGGGGCCAATTTTTAGCGCGCATTGGCGTAGTAGATGGTGACGATTACGCCAAAAAAAATGAGCGTTTTTATCAAGACTACAAAGATGGCAAGCTTGATATTCATGAATTTCTCCGCTTTTCCTTAAAGCCGCTTTCGGAGCATTCACTGCTACAACTTAAGGAATGGCATGATGCTTTCATGAAGGAAGTGATCACTGGCCACCTCCGTCAAGAAGCGATTGACTTGGTAAAGCGCCATCAAGATGCTGGCGACTTATGCTGCGTGATCACTGCCACAAATAGCTTTGTCACGCGCCCAATTGTAGAAAGCTTTGGCATTGAGCATCTCATTGCTACCGAACCTGCTACTAGCTCTGATCACCCGCTAGCAAACTTTACTGGAGACGTTCTGGGCATTCCTAATTTTCGAGAAGGCAAGATTGAGAATTTGCATCTTTGGCTTTCTAGTAGACAACTTTCATTAGATACCTTGGCTCGCAGCTATTTTTATTCTGACTCGATGAATGATTTGCCCTTGCTTGAGAAAGTAAGTCATCCTGTTGCCACGAACCCTGATGATCGCTTGCGCAATGAAGCCCAGAAACGCCACTGGCCTATTCTTGAGTTATTTGCATGATCACTAAATTTATTAAGCGGATCTTGCGCCGTGACCCAATGGCAAAACATACGCAAGCGAATAAGACCGGGGCACCAAAACGCATTCCCAAAAAAACGCATCGCATTGATCCTCACTTACTCTCGAAGAATGCCGTAAAAGTGACGGATACTTTGCAACAGGCTGGTTATGAAGCATTTATTGTTGGTGGTGCGGTACGTGATTTAGTTTTAGGCATCGGTCCAAAAGATTTCGACGTGGCAACGAATGCCACCCCCGATCAAGTACAAAAATTATTTCGTAAAGCTCGCCTAATTGGTCGTCGCTTTCAAATCGTTCACGTTACTTTTTTTGGCAAAGGCCATCCAGAGATTATCGAGGTTTCGACCTTTAGAGCCTTACTAGATAACGCTGGGGACCACGTTGCAGAAAGTGGACGTATTTTGCGCGACAACGTTTGGGGATCACAAGGAGAGGATGCGGCACGACGTGATTTCAGCATCAACGCCATGTATTACGACCCCTCCTCAGAAACCGTACTGGACTATCACGGTGGCATGGTAGATATCCAAAAGAAATCTTTGCGCATGATTGGCGATCCAGCTAAACGATATCGCGAAGATCCGATACGCATGCTCAGAGCAATCCGCTTTGCCGCTAAAACTGGCTTTAGCTTAGAGTCTGCCACTCGTGCCCCTATTGTCAAACTCAGCACGCTACTACAAGACGTTCCTGCTGCAAGACTCTTTGATGAAATTCTAAAACTACTGATGTCTGGCTACTCTTGGGCTGCCATTCAAGGTTTACGTGATGCAGGCCTACATCATGGCTTACTACCCTTACTAGATCACATACTCGATAGTGGTGAGGATTCCAAAGAAGCGAATCAATTCGTTAAGTTAGCACTAGCAAACACCGATCAACGTATCCAATCTGGAAAAAGTGTTTCCGCTGGGTTTTTGTTTGCCACACTACTTTGGCCCGATCTTCTGAAAAACTGGAATGCGAATTTAGCAAAAGGTATGGCGAATATTCCGGCCCTACAAGATGCAATGGACGATACGATTGCCACCCAAAGTAGCGGTATTACCATTCAACGTCGCTTTGAAAGTGATATGCGTGAAATCTGGTCTATGCAACCCCGCTTTGAAAGACGAGTAGGTCGCTACCCCTACCGCCTGTTGGAATCCCCTCGTTTTAGAGCGGGTTATGACTTTCTTCTCCTGCGTTGTGCCACAGGGGAAAAAGATGCCGCCCTAGGGCAATGGTGGACTGACTTTATCGCTGCAGACCCTACTGAACAAGAGGCTTTGATGGCAAGTGCCAAAAATGACACCGGCAATAGCGCCTCCCCCCTCAAAAGACGCCGTCGTAGAAAGCCCAAATCTGCCACATCCACCCCCACCGAAAACGATCCGAGCTAAGCAAGCTTTTAGAAATTTCTGTAAAGTAGTTTCATCTTAGATTTGGAAGCAATATGGCACGGGCATATATTGGATTTGGTGGAAACATCGGCGATACACGTCAACTAATCACTGACGCAATCGTCTGCCTTGCTCAACGCTGCGAATTACAAATTCTCTCTAAGAGCTGCTTTTATCAAAGCGCCCCTGTAGAGGCTTCTGGTGGCGACTATATCAATGCAGTCATTGAAATCGAAACCCAACTCACACCCTATGGGCTCTTACATATTTGCCAAGCGGTTGAACATGAGTTTGGCCGTGAGCGTCCATATACCAATGCCCCGAGAACCCTTGATCTTGATATTTTGCACTTTGAGGGTGTGATTCAAAATGAAACTGAGCTGATGCTCCCGCATCCCAGAATCACAGAACGCTCTTTTGTTTTGCTGCCATTACTTGAAATCGCCCCCAATTTCTTCCTGCCTCATTTTGGGGAACTAAAGACTTATTTACCGAAAGTAGCGAACCAGCGTATTGAAAAACTCCCCTGCCGCAACTGTAATTGCGGGGAAAAAGACGTTTATAGCCAATCAAGGCATTAATTCATTAAACTCTCGCCATGGGTTATCTACAAGGCGAAAAGCCAATCTCTATTACTAAGCTACTCGCGATGCACGCCGAGGGTGAAAAAATTTGTATGCTCACAGCATATGACTCCACGATGTCTGCGCTGCTCAATCGCTGCGCCATTGAGGTCATTCTGATTGGTGATTCTCTAGGCAATGTGATTCAAGGTCAAACTAGTACTACTCCGGTAACGATTGAGCAGATGGCCTATCACACCACTTGTGTAGCACGTGCTAACTCACATACTTTCTTGATAGCTGATTTACCCTTTGCTAGTTATGGCGATCCTGTTCAGGCTCTAGACTCTGCAGCTGAACTCATGCGCGCAGGCGCTGATATGGTGAAGCTAGAGGGTGGCGGTGCCTGGCAAGTAGAAATCATTCAGTACCTAGTTGAGCGAAGCGTTCCAGTGTGCGCGCACCTTGGTTTACTTCCTCAATCTGTCCATCTCTTGGGTGGCTATAAGGTACAAGGCAAGTCAAAGGACTCGGCAAGCATCATGCTTGAACAAGCGATTGCTTGCCAAGATGCCGGGGCTCAGATGGTTGTTTTAGAAGCGATTCCGTCAACGCTCGGTAAAAAAATTACTGCTGAATTACATATTCCTACCATTGGCATTGGTGCCGGTCCAGATTGTTCTGGCCAAGTATTAGTTCTGCAAGATATGTTGGGCATTAGCCCCGGAAAGCCTCCGAAGTTCGTCAAAAACTTCATGGAGGGCCGCCACTCTATCGAGGCAGCAATTAAAGCCTATGTGAGAGAAGTGAAGTCCGGAAAATTTCCCGGACCCGAACATGGCTTTGCCGGCTAAAAAGCATTAACTAAAAAAACTCTTTACGCCTTCGAACCAGCCCTTTTGTTGTGGACTGTGTTTGTCTCCACCAGATTTAAGACTTTCATCAAACTGTTGCAATAACTTTCTTTGCTCATCAGTCAATTTGACAGGCGTCTCGACCACAACGTGAACAAAAAGATCGCCTAATACTGATGAACGTAGGCCTTTAATACCTTTATTGCGTAAACGGAATGTTTTACCGGTTTGCGTTCCCTCTGGAATAGGAAACTCCACGCGCCCAGATAAAGTGGGCACTTCAATTTCTCCACCAATCGTCGCAGCGGCAAATGAGATAGGCATTTGAACATGCAAATCACTACCATCGCGCTCAAATACTGGATGAGGTTTAACACGCACCTCTACATAAAGATCGCCTGAAGGGCCACCGTTAATTCCGGGCTCACCATTACCAACTGAACGCACACGCATGCCATCATCAATACCCGCTGGTATTTTGATCTCAAGGACTTTTTGTTCTTTCTGTTTTCCACTACCGTGGCAAGTTTTGCAAGGCTTAGGTATGTATTCACCTGTACCGCGGCACTTTGGGCAAGTTTGCTGCATGGAGAAGAAACCTTGCTGTACGCGTACTTGACCATGTCCATCACAGGTAGAACATTTTTCAGCCTTAGTGCCAGGCTCTGCTCCAGTCCCATGGCAAGGCTTGCAATTACTCCAGCTAGGTACACGAATCTGCGTGGTATATCCCTCTGCCGCTTGCTCTAAAGTGATCTCCATGTTGTAACGAAGGTCTGCGCCCTTATAAACCTGAGGGCCTGACTGGCGTCCACCACCTTGGCCAAAGATATCGCCAAAGATATCGCCAAAAGCATCTGCAAATCCGCCACCTGCAAAACCACCGCCACCAAAGCCACCCATTGATGGGTCTACTCCGGCATGACCATATTGATCATATGCAGCGCGCTTATTTGGATCGGTAAGAGTTTCGTATGCTTCTTTTGCTTCTTTAAATTGAGCTTCAGCCGTTTTGCTATCTGGATTACGATCGGGGTGATGCTTCATAGCCAATTTGCGGTAAGCCTTTTTTAGCTCTTCCTCGTTGGCCCCTCTAGATACTCCAAGTACTTCGTAAAAATCGCGTTTACTTTTAGGCACGGCCTATTCCTCTCAACAACCTGAATGACACAAGTCGGCACGAGGCCGACTTGTTGTTTAAGTACTTCAAAACTACCTTAAATCAATTTTCCATGATTTACTTACTTCTTGTCATTTACCTCTTTAAAGTCAGCATCAACGACATCTGCATCAGGGGCTTGACCTGCAGGACCGCCTGGCGCTGCGCCTGGAGCCGCGCCGCCACCAGCCTTAGCCTGCTCAGCTGCCATCACTTTTTCGCCGAGCTTCTGACTTGCTTTTCCTAATGCTTCTGTCTTTGCTTCAATGATCGCTTTATCGCTACCTTTGATTGCTTCATCTAACTCTTTCAAGGCAGTTTCAATTGTTTCTTTCTCAGAAGCTTCCAAGCTTGTCCCATGCTCTTCCAAGGCCTTTTTGGTTGAGTGCGCTAAAGCATCAGCAGTGTTGCGAGCTGTTACCAACTCTAATGCCTTCTTATCTTCAGCAGCATTGGCTTCTGCATCTTTGACCATGCGTACAATTTCTTCTTCAGTTAAGCCAGAGTTCGCCTTAATGGTGATCTTGTTTTCTTTGCCAGTCGTTTTATCTTTTGCAGTGACATGCAAAATACCATTGGCATCAATATCAAAGGTCACTTCAATTTGTGGCATACCACGCTGTGCTGGCGCAATACCTTCGAGGTTAAATTCACCTAACAACTTGTTTGCAACAGCCATCTCGCGCTCACCTTGGTAGCACTTAATCGTTACGGCAGGCTGATTGTCTTCAGCAGTGGAGTAAACCTGAGAATGCTTGGTAGGAATCGTAGTGTTCTTAGGAATCATCTTGGTCATCACACCACCAAGAGTCTCGATACCCAATGACAGTGGGGTAACGTCTAAGAGCAATACGTCTTTACGATCGCCAGACAATACAGAACCTTGAATCGCAGCACCAACGGCCACTGCTTCATCAGGATTCACGTCTTTACGTGGCTCTTTACCAAAAATTTCTTTTACTTTGTCCTGAACAGCAGGCATGCGGGTTTGACCACCAACCAAAATGACATCGTCAATATCCGCTGCATTCACGCCAGCATCTTTAATGGCAGTTAGGCAAGGACCAGCAGTGCGATTAATCAACTCTTCAACCAATGACTCTAACTTGGCACGGGTCAACTTCAAATTCAAATGCTTAGGACCGCTAGCATCAGCCGTCACATAAGGCAAATTGATTTCGGTTTGCTGGGCAGATGAGAGCTCGATCTTGGCTTTCTCAGCAGCATCTTTCAAGCGCTGTAATGCCAATACATCTTTACTCAAATCAACGCCTTGCTCTTTCTTGAACTCAGCAATGATCCAATCAATGATGCGTTGGTCAAAGTCTTCACCACCCAAGAAAGTATCACCGTTAGTAGAAAGTACTTCGAATTGCTTCTCGCCATCTACGTTGGCAATTTCAATAATAGAAACGTCGAATGTACCGCCACCCAAGTCATATACCGCAATCTTGCGATCTACTTTATCTTGCTTGTCTAGGCCGAAAGCCAATGCCGCAGCTGTTGGCTCATTAATAATGCGCTTGACATCCAAACCAGCAATACGACCAGCATCTTTAGTCGCCTGACGTTGACTATCGTTAAAGTAAGCAGGCACTGTAATCACGGCCTCAGTCACCTCTTCACCAAGGTAGTCTTCAGCTGTCTTTTTCATTTTGCGCAAGATTTCTGCAGATACTTGCTGTGGCGCCATCTTCTTATCGCGCGCTCCAACCCAAGCATCACCGTTATCCGCTTGAATAATCGCGTAAGGCATCAAAGAGATGTCTT
>CANIMS010000014.1 GCA_947468785.1 Betaproteobacteria bacterium | reverse complement strand
CTTTAAGCGTCACCCATTCCGCCTTCTCTATGCTGCGACCAGGCAGATGGGCGGCAATCGGGTTCTCATTGGCAGCGCGAGCGTAGATCAACAATTGAGGATCATTTAAGATGAATTCAGCACGATCCTTAATCTTTTTCATCTTTTGATTTTTGTAATCAATCACTGCAGCGGCAGCGTCATTATTTACATGAATATCAAATCGATCTGCGCGGCCAGCAATGCTGATCTCCCTTTCAAGACCATCAGGGTCTTTTAAAGTCAAAGTAAATCCCACCGGCAATTCAGCATCGTGATAGCGCCAGCCCTCTTTCTCCCGCTTGAGTTGCCACTCAATAAAACTAGGAATTTGTTTCTGCCAATCTCGTAAGGTTCCCAATACTCTTGCATCACCAGCAATTAAGCGCTCAAACTCCTTCTCAGAGCACGACATTAAGTGATCAATCATCCACTGCCGACGAATCTCGTCACCTTTATGAATAGGAGAGTGCAACTTTTCCTCTTCAGTCTTCAGTGACTGAAAAAATGTTTTCAAAAGTGCATGCAAGGTTTGTCCAGCCAAAGATGCATCAAAACCTTCTTCAAATTCTTTTGCTTTGCGCAACCCTAGTAGGCTACTTACGTAGTAGCGGTAAGGACAATCACGCAAGGCCTTATAGGCACTTGGTGAAACTGTTACCGGAATTGCCAAGTCTTTATCAGGCGTACTTACAGCCATTTCGATTGGCGCTGACTGCCCCATGAAGGGCTCAAACTTCAGCTCGGTCACTTGCCATGGATTTAGGTGTTTGAGCGCTGACTGCAATCGCTGTATCCAAGCAGAAGCTCTCAGCGGTTCGCCGCTCCTACTTTTGCTTTGCCAGAGTAAATCTACGTTTGGGCAAGTAGCCAAAAGTTCAGAAAGATCTCTAGCCTGCTGAACATATTGCGCAGCAATTGTCGAAGATCTTAGAAGCCGATTGAGAGTATCTGAAAAGAACAGTGGAGGCTCAGAAAATGCCGGTAGCTGCTGCTCATCACATCCCACTAGCACTACTGCATCAAATTGCCGCAGTCTTGTTGAACTCAGTGGCAAGATGCTCAAAGTTGCTTTGGCATCCTTGCCCTCTTCTTCATAGGAAGCTTCCTCAATCACTGTTTTTAATAGACTGAGCCATTCTGGTAAGCGCATTTTGATGTCATGGTAAGCCCCAGAACCTAGATCAAAATTCTTGAGGGTCTCCAATAGCTGCTGTCCTGCTGAATCATTCTCAAGGCGATCACGCATTCCCATCTCTTGAAGATCGTCATGCAAAAGATTGTAGGCAGACGAACAGGCCAAGACTTCCTGTTGCCACGCCCTATGACGCTGACTGATAAAAGTAATGAGCTGATGAAGTTGTTCATTAGGCGATCCACCATTTGTTGCAGCGTAGTAATTGGCCCTCTCAATAGCCATTAAGAAAGTCTGCCATCCAGACTTAGCTTGACTCGCAATTAAAATATCTTCTAGTAGCGCTGTTAGCCCAATACTCATTTCAGGCGAAATTTTTAGACTGCGTGCAAGATCAAAATAGGGATTTTGTAAAAACTCGAGTAAGGTGCTTGCGCTTGGCCCCTCTTTGGGTGCGCGAATGATCTCTAACCAACTATCAAAAGCTGCTGCCGCTCTAGTGGTAGATAACTTCCAACCAGTTTCGTCACGTATTCGTAGTGAGTTACCCAAGCGACTCAGTAGTGCACGCGCTCTGCGCGCTGCTAAACGATCTTGTGCAACTAGTGCAATATTTGTCTTGCCAGCAATCAAGTGCTTCTCAATAGACTTAGTCGCACCCCAAGCCAACTCTTCAAAACGCCTAGCGGCAAGTAATCGCCACCCATCATGCCGATTAGTCTCGACATTACTTGCAACTTGCTTTTGCTCCTCTGCATTTGCTGTTGGGATCTCACCTTGTGCGTCTAAACCTGATAGCGCCTCAGACCATAAGGCGACTGACTGCCAATCTAAGTTGACTTGCACTACGGGCGCATATTGCGCGTAATCACTCAGGTAACGATTCATTAAGTCTTGATCAACCGGTTTTGGATCAGCAGTCTGTACCCAGATGAACGGTCGATTTGTCTGCGTATTTATTTTTACATGCTGTAAGTGATCGGCCATGGCCAAATGCTTGCGGATAACGGGGTCACCCACGTTAGTGAGGTAACGCCAAAATGCCAAGAGAACTTCTGATTCTTCATCAACCACTTTTCGAGATAAGCCAAGATATGCTTTTGCAATCGCTTGATCTAAAACCAACTCCACTTTTTTAAGCCACACTTCAATGTCAAGCGAATGTGTTTCCAATAAACCATTTAGCTCGCTTTGTAACTGGGGAACTACTGCTTCAGATAATGAGTCACAGGCATCAATGACTGCTTGCGCCAATCCCCATGCTCCCGCCTCACTCTCTGCTTTAAACCAAGCCTTGAGTTTGGGATGCTTTCGTAAGTTCACATAAACCGAGATCCATCTTTCAAGATCCGATTGCTTCTTTGGAAACTTCCAGGCATTGGGTGCCGCTTCTAACCAATCCGTAAAACTGATGACTTGGGGTAAGAAAGCAATTTGATGGGGTAAATCTTTGGGCCGAAACTCCTCAAGCGCTGCCCTGACCCCAATTAATGGTCCGGCCGTACTCAGAACCACTAAAGGGCGCTGATTCGTTTGTTTTGCACAATCCCATATTCCTTCAGCCAACTCCTTGAGCGCACCTGAATTCGGCGTAATCGACCAGGTATAGGGCTGCTTTTGATCAGAAATGGTGGGAAATGGATGTGGCATTCAGGTAGAAGCTTGGAAGGTAATTGAGGATTTATTTAGGGTTTTGAGCACAATGCACAGCTTATTGCTAATATAAGCGGTGTAACGCCATAACAAAATACGCTAAATAAGGAATTTTCATGAGTGCCGGCATTAAATATGTAACTGACGCCTCTTTCGAACAAGACGTCCTCAAATCCGATAAACCTGTTTTGCTCGATTTCTGGGCTGAATGGTGCGGTCCTTGCAAAATGATTGGCCCAATCCTGGAGGAGCTCTCCGGTGAGTATGGCGACAAATTACAAATTGCCAAAATGAATGTGGATGAGAACCAAGGCGTACCTGCCCAGTTCAATATTCGTGGCATTCCTACCTTGATCCTCTTTAAGAATGGCACTGTTGCTGCTCAAAAAGTAGGCGCTTTGGCAAAATCTCAATTGACGGCCTTTATTGATAGTCATCTGTAAAGTGTCTGACACCACAGGTTCGCTAGGTGAGCCTGTGGTTTTTCCTGATTTAAGGCTTGTCACACCCAATTTTTGGTGTAGTATTACTCAAACGCACTAATCAGTGCACCGATTTTCAGCAATTTACCTCCCCCATCTTTTAGCAAAACTCCACAATTCTGTTTGCCCACATCTGCCTGATATCCATCACGGCAGCGATACCCCAAAACACATTTTTATTGAATTTTTTCCTTTTCATCAAAACCCGAGAACCACATGCAATTAACTGAACTCAAAGTCCTCCACGTATCCGCTCTGCTTGAAATGGCAGCTAGCCTGGAGATTGAAAATACACAACGGATGCGCAAACAAGAACTGATGTTCGCGATCCTCAAAAAACGTGCGAAGGCTGGTGAAACGGTTTTTGGTGATGGCACATTAGAGGTATTGCCAGATGGCTTTGGCTTCTTGCGCTCTCCAGAAGCCTCTTATATGGCCTCTCCAGACGATATTTATATTTCCCCTGCGCAGATTCGCCGTTTTAATCTCCATACTGGTGATAGCGTTGAAGGTGAAGTTCGCACCCCTAAAGATGGTGAGCGTTACTTTGCATTGGTTAAGGTCGATAAGATCAATGGTCTTGCACCAGAAGCTCTCAAGAACCGCATCATGTTTGAGAACTTAACTCCTTTACATCCAAACCGCGTCATTAGTCTTGAACGTGATATCAAAGCTGAAGAAAACTTAACCGGCCGCATTATCGATATGATCTCCCCGATTGGTTACGGCCAACGTGGCTTGATCGTGGCCTCTCCAAAATCTGGTAAGACCGTCATGATGCAGCACATTGCACATGCAATTGCAGCAAATAATCCTGAGGCGATCTTAATTGTCCTACTAGTTGATGAGCGTCCTGAGGAAGTTACTGAGATGCAACGCTCTGTTCGTGGTGAAGTGGTTGCATCAACCTTTGATGAGCCTGCAGTCCGTCACGTGCAAGTTGCAGAGATGGTGATTGAAAAAGCAAAACGCTTAGTGGAGATGGGTAAAGATGTCATCATCTTGCTAGATTCGATTACCCGTCTTGCTCGCGCATACAACACCGTAGTTCCCTCCTCCGGAAAAGTACTCTCTGGTGGTGTGGATGCAAATGCCTTGCAACGCCCTAAGCGATTCTTTGGTGCTGCTCGTAATATTGAAGAAGGTGGCTCGCTCACCATCATTGCAACTGCCCTGATTGAAACCGGTAGCCGCATGGATGATCTGATCTACGAAGAGTTCAAAGGTACTGGCAATATGGAAGTACACCTTGAGCGCCGTCTGGCTGAGCGCCGTGTTTATCCATCGATTAACCTTAATAAGTCTGGTACCCGTCGTGAGGAACTCTTGGTTAAGGCCGAAAACCTCCAAAAGATCTGGGTACTGCGCAAATTACTGGCCGATATGGACGATATCGAAGCAATGAACTTTATTGTCGATAAGCTCAAATCAACCAAAAACAACGGTGAATTCTTCGACTTAATGCGTCGCGGAGGCTAATTTAGGGCTATTGGGGGCTGTTTTAGCCCCTTTTTAGACACTAAAGACGCGCTTTGTTGTTGATTTCATGGCATAATTTCGCCTTTACTGCTTTTAAAACCTGGGAAAGTATTTAGGTTCAGTAACTTAAACGGCTACCCGCTCATAGGACTCAAAATGAAACCTGGCATTCACCCCGAATATCGCGAAATCGTCTTTGTAGACGTTTCCAATAATTTCAGCTTCAAGACTCGCTCCACAATGTCTACTAAAGAGACTATTAAGTGGGAAGATGGCAATGAATATCCCTTAGCCAAGATCGAGACTTCTTCTGAATCTCACCCTTTCTACACTGGTACCCAAAAAATCATGGATACCGCTGGTCGTGTTGAGAAATTCCGTCAGAAATTCGGTACTAAAGCTGTTGCTAAAGCTACCGGTGATGGTGCTGCTAAAACAGCCGAGAAAAAAGCTGCCGCTGCTGAAGCTAAAGCTGCTGAGAAGTCAGCGAAGAAGAAGGCTTAATTCCCTTCAATTCGCGGGATATGGCTATAGCCTCCTCTGCGAGATAATCAAGGCAGCGTTTGCTGCCTTTTTTATTGTTTGTTTTACCCTTAGTTTTATCCTTAGTTTCACCTTTCATAAAGTACATGGTCAAACTCACTGCCGCCGCTACTAAATCGATTCCACGCATCATTATTTTTGCGTTGACTTTGGTTTATGGTTTTTCTGGTCTCTTTTTTCGCGATCCTTGGAAAAATGAAGATGCCATTGGTTTTGGTGGGATGTGGACTTTGTTTCGCGGCAATTCTGTTGACTGGATTGTTCCCCACCTAGCAGGACGAGATATCTCTCTAGGCGCCCCTTTGCCTTATTGGATGGGTGCCAGTCTAATCGAATTATTTGGACCCTGGATTGGCGCTGCAAATGCCGCACGCTTATATTCTGCAATTTGTTTTTTTACTGCCGCATTGGCAATTTGGTACGCGACGTATTTGTTAGGTCGTCGTCGTGAAGTTCAGCCAATGGCCTTAGCGGTTGGTGGTCAACCGGATCTGAAAAGCTACGGCATGACCTTAGCAGATGGCGCACTATTAATTTTCTTAGCTTGTGTTGGTCTTGCACAGCGCGCCCATGAAACCACTCCCATGATGGCGCAGCTCATGGGCATCAGCATTGTTCTATACGGCACTGTGCGTGGCTTAGATAAGCCCTGGCAAGGCGGTCTGTGGACTGGACTGGGCGTCACGATTGTTGCACTCTCAAGCAATCTCACTTTAAGTTTGATTGTCATTACCTCGACCATCATTGCAGTCATTGCCAGTAATGCGCGATTACGATATCGCTGGACCATTACGAGTGCATTTTTTGGCATCGTTGGTGTTCTGATCTGGCCAGCACTTTGGTATATCTCCGATATCTCACCAGAATGGCGTCATATTGCACAAGAAGGCTGGCGCAATACCCCAGAGATGCGCTTACTCCCTTCTTTTGAATCCCTCGAATTTTTAAGCGTGAACTTCTGGGCATATGCTTGGCCGGTTTGGCCACTAGCAATCATTGCATTAGCGCACTGGGGTAGAACGAAGGAGTCTGGTGCTTGGCGTGCACCTCACCTTTGCATTCCGTTCTGTCTATTCGTAGGTTGCTTCATTTATGTTTTGTTCCGCAGCCAAGCCAATGAACATGACCTCATCATTCTGATTCCAAGTCTTGCGATTATTGCGGCCTTTAGTTTGCCGATTTTGAGACGAAGTCTCATTAGCTTTATCGACTGGTTTGCCATGTTTAGTTTTACTGTGATCGCCTTAGCTATTTGGATTATTTGGGTCGCCAAAGTTACTGGCTATCCAGAACAAATTGCGAATAATGTGGCGCGTTACTTACCAGGCTATGAAAGTCAATTTAACCCACTGTCATTTATTGTTGCAGTAGTCATTACGGGCTTGTGGTTAGCGATTGTGCGCTGGAGAACTTCACGCGCCCCAAAAGAAATTTGGCGTTGCTTGATTATTTCTGCATCTGGCACCACCTTGATGTGGGTTTTATTAATGACCTTGTGGTTGCCCACTATCAACTATGCAAAAACGTATCGCCATGTATCTGCTCGTTTAGTGCAAGCCGTTCCCAACGTCGGCTGTATTGATACCAGTAATTTAGGCTATGCTCAGCTTGCTTCTTTTGATTACTTCACAAAACTGGACTTACGTGATGATCCAAGCTGCCCTTGGCTCTTAACCCATAGTCAATCAGAAGCCTCAGCTTATGCACGTCTCAATAATAAAAAACTGACCCTACTCTGGGAAGATCGACGTGCCTCTGACCGTGATGAACGCTTGCGTCTATACGAAGTGATTCCGGAATAAGGCGTGCTGCACTTTAGATTATCGCGCCTGCGCGAGGATGTTCCCGCCCTACTCAAATTAGCTGGCCCCTTACTGATTGGTCAATTAGCAGTCATTGCTTTTGGCGTACTAGATACTGCTATGACTGCCCGTTATTCTGCCGAAGATCTAGCAGCGCTTGCAATGGCCTCTGCGATTTTTATCAGTATTTATGTTGGTCTCACAGGAGTGATTTCTGCATTGGCACCAATTGCTGGTCAACTCTTTGGCGCCAAACGATTTGATGAGATTGGTGAAGAAGTTCGACAAGCTACTTGGCTGGCATTTGGACTTGCCATATTGGGATGCATCGTACTGCTCAATGCAGATTATTTATTGACCATCTCTCGCGTTAGTGCTGATATCGAGGCGAAGGCTAATTTATATCTGAACATCTTAGCAATTGGTCTTCCAGCGAGTATGGGTATGCGCGTGCTCATGGCGCTGCATAACGCAGTTTCTAGACCGGCAGTCATTACCGTAGTACAACTTATCGGACTGGCATTAAAGCTACCACTGAACCTACTCTTTATTTATGGCGGCCTTGGTATAGAAGGTATGGGGGGACCAGGATGCGCGGTAGCCACTGCGATCATTAGTTGGTTCTGGCTCATCATCACATTGAGCTTTGTTGTATTTGATCGTTTTTATCAACCTTTTAAAATCTTTAGCCGCTTTAGCGCTCCAGATTGGCATCGCATTTGGACTTTACTGAAGTTAGGCACCCCTATTGGATTTAGTTATTTAATTGAAGTCACTTCATTTACCTTCATGTCCTTATTTATTGCTCGTCTTGGGACAACTGCTTTAGCAGGCCATCAAATCGTCGCTAATCTGGGTACAGTGATTTACATGGTTCCACTTTCTCTATCGATTGCTACGATGACCTTAGTATCCCAATCGATTGGCGCCAATAAACCTGAACGTGCCGAAGAAATCGGATGGTCTTCAGTATTCTTTACTACCGCACTTTGTATTGTGATTGGTATTAGTGTTTGGGTCTTTCGTATACAACTCCTTGAGCTTTATGACCCTCCAATGGAAGTCAAAGTCTTTTCGATACCGCTCTTTTTATTTATTGCCTTTTATCAAGTCTTTGATGCCTTGCAAGTAGCGGCAGCATTTATTCTGCGTGCCTACCGTGTTGCCTTCTGGCCCATGGTGATTTATGCAGGCTCTCTCTGGGGTGTAGGCTTGGGTGGCGGCTACCTGTTAGGCTTTGATGTATTAGGTAATACCCCAAACTTCCTGCAGGGCGCTAATGGTTTTTGGGCTGCAAATAGCATCAGCTTAGGATTAGCTGCCTGCTTACTGCTGTATTTATTTAGAAAAACGGCGGCACGCTTTGAAAAAACGCATCCGCCGCTTCAGGTCTAAGCTGCTGATAGCCTAGCGTACACTCGGAACTTGATTGCCTTTGGCATACATACATTGTTGGTAAGCAATGTTGTATTGAACTTGCGCCTGATTTTGTTTTCCAGAAGAATTCATGGCGCCCATAGCTGCTCCACCCAATAATCCAACACCAGCACCAGTGCCAACGTTGGCATGATTACCGCCTTGAATCACAGCACCAGCCACTGCACCTAATGCTGCACCAATGGCTGCGCTAGTAGCACCCTCTTTCAGCGCAGCATCGCTGGTATCTTTTACAGAGTTGGCTGCAAAGTTACGGCAATACAAATCCTCTTGCTGAAATAGATCAAACGGCTTACCTTCACGCGGCATAACAGCTACTGTTGGCCCCGTTGGCGCCGAAACACAAGCACTAAGCAAGCTTGCTAAAGTAAGACTGAGCACTACAACAGATGCAATACGTTTCATTTCATACCTTTAAATAATCTTTTTCACTTAAACAAACTACAGGGAATATTTTAAATATCTTTATTGTTGAGGTCTGGGTGTAATACCACTGGTTGGCGGAGTGGCCGCTTGTGTTTGCCAGCCAGTTGGACATTCTTGGACATAAGGAAAATATTGAGCGCTGGCCTGGCAGTAGTACCAAACGGCAGGCTGCGGCTGTGAAGCCAAAACCATCGGCTGCGGAGGTGAAACGTAAGCTACCACTGGAGGTGCATAAGCTACGGGAGGTGCGTAATACGCTCCTGCAGGATAGCCATAATAACCAGCGCCAGCCCAATTCCCACGCCAACCACCGCCGTAGCCATAGCCATAACCGCGACCCCAGCCAGGACCATAGGCAGCAGGACGCCAACCACCGCCGTAGCCATACCCACCTGCATAACCACCTCCCACGCTGACATTCCAAGCGACATTACCAGCGTTGGCAACAACGGGACTCAAACTGAGCAAGCCAATAAAGGCGATACCCAAAACCAGTTGTATTTGAATTTTTTTCATTATCGACCCCTCGAATTGGTCTATTTACTTCTGCTGACTACTCGAACCCGAACCTGTTCTCATGCTGTTAGCCACTTTTTTCAGGCCTGTTACTTCTTTAACGCCCCAAGAGCTAGCAAGCTGACATACATTAACAAAATTATTAGTCTAATTTTGCGCCAGATTTAACAACTACTCTACCCCACTTATTTGACTCCGTAGCAATCAATTTAGAGAGCTCTTGGGGGCTGCCGGGCGCTGGATCTAGGCCGCCAGCCAATAATCTGGCTTTAACCTCTGGGTTATTCAGTGTTTTTCGAGTGAGCTGGTTCAGGCGCATTTGAATATCTACCGGCAAATGGGCTGGCGCCATTAAAGAAAACCAAGAGATTGCCTCAAAACCAGGCAAACCTTGCTCGGCTAATGTTGGGATTTCAGGGGCGGCTGAAGAACGTTTTAAGGAAGTGACCCCCAAGGCCTGAACTTCCCCCGCTTTAATTAAGGGAAGCGATGAGGATAAGTTATCAAAAAGCATGCTGATACGACCGCTCACTAAATCAGGCAAGGATTGAGCACGGCCTTTGTATGGAATATGTCTTATCTGCACGCCCGTCATCTCCTTAAAGAGCTCCCCGGACATATGCAGCGAAGTTCCAACTCCGGATGATCCAAAGGTGAGTTGATTCGGCTTTGCTTTAGCAAGCTCGATTAACTCATTCAGATTGGTAATTCCCAATTGTTTACTCACAATAAGTACATTCGGGGTACTCGCTAAAAAACTAATGGGTGTGAAATCCTTTACGGGATCAAAAGGCAATTTGTCATACAGAGCCCCATTAATTGCGTGTATGCCAACGGTACCAATGAGTAGGGTATATCCATCAGGCTCACTCTTGGCAACTAAGTCTGCGCCTATATTGCCTCCCACCCCTGGGCGATTCTCAACTATCACCGGGACACTTAAATTTTTTTGCCATTGCTCAGCTAAGACGCGTGCCAAAATATCTGGCGCCCCTCCCGGGGTAAAGGTCACAATAATCCGAATCGGCTGCTTAGGCCAAGCAGTCTGAGCTTGCGTCTGGCCTGTCAAAAAGCCAAGAAAGATGAGAGAGGTAATGAAGAAGCGCTTAGCGACTAAAGAACATTGCATATTAGGCTTCACTGAAAACGTAATGGCAGAATGCGCTTAAAAACCAAAGTAGTTTCGAAGCCAAATCCAGCCTGTATAACTTACTGGATCATCCGCGCAAGGACCCACTCCACATTCCAACAAAGTCGATACTAGGTTGCCAAGCACCATCAATATAAATAGGATAACAATCGTATTCGCTAACCAAGATCGTGAACGAACATCACGGTTCGGCAACATTAATAAGATGGCCAGTCCAGCTAATAGGCCTACATACCCAACAAATGCCCAGGTATAGAAATGCAATTCTAAAAATGTTGCACCATACCCTTTATCTCCAGGCAAGATATGCAAGAACACCTGCCGCAATGAAACCATCATACCCACCAAGCCACCCAAAATTCCCCAACCATAATGAGCTGAGTGAGCGCCGCATCGAATATTGAGAACAAGTGCAAAGCCAATAATGACAAAGCCCATTCGCTGCATGAGGCAAAGTGGGCATGGGAGCTCACTAAAATACAGCTGATCGAAAAAGGCATATGCAAGAACGCCGACCACTGCCACAAGGGCTAATTGATTACCTAGCGCAGCAAGCGAAGGAAAAGAATGCTTACTCACAGGCTAATATTTAAATGGTTAGTAGCATGAAAGCGGAACCAGACAACTAAGATGGCCACTGTTATCGCCAACATGATCAAGCCTGCAAGACGTTTCTCAAACCAGACCAGTATCAGTCCAATAGTTGCTGTCAGAAAAGGAAGAAACATATACATACAAGAATTCTATCGCAGGATCTATCAAAGATATGCGATTTGATCAATGACACGGCTTTCTGTAGGTCTTTTGTTTAGAATGCTTCCATGAATACACAATCCACCCCGCCCTGCTTAGACTTATTGATTAATGGCAATATTGCACAGATTACCTTTAATAATCCTGCGGCTCGTAATGCGATGACTTGGCAGATGTACGAGGATCTTAAAAGTATTTGCGATGACTTGGCTAAGAAGTCCGATGTTCGGGCGGTGATCTTTAGAGGCGCAGGAGATAAAGCATTCGTCTCTGGAAGTGATATTGAACAATTTGTGGGCCTCAAAAAAGATGAGGCTTATGAACAAGCTGTAGATCGAATATTTAAATCCTTACAAGAACTTCCAATACCGACAATTGCTGTGATCGAAGGCTTAGCTGTTGGTAGTGGCTTGCTCATGGCAACAGCTTGCGATTTTCGGATTTCCACTCCAGATGCCCGTTTTGGCATCCCCGTGGCAAAGACATTAGGTAACTGCCTCTCTCCAGGTAACCTCGCATGGATTAGTGCACATTTAGGTATACCGATGGTGAAAAAAATGTTGCTCACTGCCGAACTAGTCAGAGCACCCGAGCTACTGGAGTCTGGCTTTCTTTACCAAATAGTAGACTCTGCAGCAATTACTGAGGCAGCAAATATCTTAGCAAAGAAGATGGCGGTGCTCGCACCCATTACTCAAAAGTCAAGCAAGCTGGGAATTGCTCGGCTGCTGCGCAGCAACCTGCCGGACTGCACAGACTTAATGCGCGAGACCTATAACAGTCAAGATTTTCGAGAAGGCGTCACCGCCTTTCTCGAGGGTCGCCCACCGAAGTGGACTGGCAAGTAGTTAGCTCTTAGCGTTCAAAAACTCAAGCACTGTTTTCACAAAAAGATCAGGCACCTCTACGTGAGGAACGTGACCCACGTTATCCAAAGGTACTAACTTCGCATTCGGAATGGCAGCTTGAGCTTTACGTCCAAGCTCTGGAAAATTTCCAAGTGACTTCACTGCTTCGGGTGGTGCGAACCGACGACCAAAAACAGTGCGGTCCTTCTGTCCAATAACCAACAAGACTGGCATCTTTAATTGTGGCAAGTCATTCACAACCGGCTTTTCAGCAATCATTTGATAAGTCAAGACTGAGGTTCTTGCATAAGCAGGATAGTCAGGCCCTTTTTGAATGCGAACGTAAATCTCTACGAACTGCTCAAAAGCTGGCTGCCAAGTCGGAAAGTAGGTTTTCAGAAAATTACGATAGCTCGTTTCTGTTTGTGCCATCTCCAATTTCAGCAAAGTATCGTTTTGCTGTGGAGGGATATCCTTGCTGTAATCCTCCAGCCCCAAAGGGTTCTCCAAAACTAACTTTTGCACTGTCTTTGGATACAAACGGGCAAATCGTACACCGACCATACCGCCCATAGAATTAGCAATCACTGAAACCTGATTGACCTTCAATGATTTAAGTAATGCCTGGGTATTCGCCGCTAAATCATCGAAGTGATAAGCCACATCCGGTTTAGAGGATTTACCAAAACCAACTTGATCAGGCGCAATGACTCGATATCCTGCTTGACTCAAGCCCGCAATGGTTGGCGCCCAATAGTCACTAGAAAAATTCTTGCCATGAAACAGTAATACTGCACCCTTCTGCTTGCCCACTGCCGGCACATCCATATACATCATGCTCGCAGGCTGTCCTTGCAGGCTAGTCTTAAATTCTTTTAGCGGATAAGGATAAGGCCAGGTGCTTAAACGCAAATCCAAAGGTGCTGAGTTGCTATACAAGCTAGCTACCACTGGTGGAGTTTTTGGCTTTTCTTCGCTGACCTTTTCAGGACTAGCGCATGCTACCAACAGAATTGGTAGCGCGATGACAAGGATTACAACTTTTTTTAGGGAATGGGTCATGATTAGACGATTTTAGTTTTTAAATTAACAAGGCCTTCAACGCTACCTTCAAGAAGATCCCCTTTTTTTACGGGCCCCACACCTGCAGGAGTGCCGGAGTAAATCAAGTCACCCGGTTCAAGCGTAAATAAAGTTGAGAGATAGGCAATCGTATCGGGCACATTCCAGATCAACTGATTTAGATCGCCCGCTTGACGCACTTCACCATTCACTAGTAACTGCACTGCACCTTTACTAGGATGTCCACACTTGCTTACAGGAGTGATCTCACCACAAGGGGCCGATTGATCAAATGCTTTTCCGGTATCCCAAGGGCGTCCCATCTTTTTAGCTTCGCCCTGCAAGTCTCGGCGAGTCATATCCAAACCCACACCATAGCCATATACATGGTCAAGCGCTTTATCGGCTGCAATATTCGAACCACCCTTACCAATGGCTACCACCATTTCAATTTCATGATGAACATCATTAGATAACTGTGGGTAGGCCATATCTTTACCATCACTCACAATCGAGTTGGCTGGCTTCATAAAGAAGAAAGGTGGCTCGCGATCGGGATCATGCCCCATCTCGCGCGCATGATCTGCATAGTTACGTCCCACACAATAAATGCGATTGACTGCAAAGCGGCGGGTATCACCCGTCACAGGCAATGAAGTTACTACTGGTGGCTCGATAACGTAATTGGTACTCATGACTAACCTTTCTTTAAGAGGCAATAGAGGAATGCTTTAATTCTTTTTGGGAGAAGTATGACGCAATTTCAATACCAAGATACTCAGAGCAAGCCCAAAGGTGATGGCATTGGCTACGATCAAGGGCCACTTCTCAATAATGAGGCCATAAATCAGCCACAAACCGACTCCGACCGTAAATAAGGAGTACATCCCCAATGAAACGCCTGAGAGATTGCGAGTACGCCAAGAATGAATAGCCTGGGGTAAAAATGCGATGGTCGTTAAAAATGCGGCGCAATATCCAATAATCTCGATTTCATGGGGCAGAAGGTTCATAGGCCTATTGTAATTAGTTAGCCTGGCAAGTATTGGCCTGGGGCAGAAAATCAATTTCTGTAGATAATAGAATGTAGTAAGACCTTGATCACAATCAAAATAACAACGAGACATGTCATGAAAACACCCCTAATCCTTGCGCTATGCCTATCAACCCTCCTCGGCAATGCTTACGCACAAAGCAGTACAGCCATTAAAAATTATCCGGACAAGCAGGTTCGCATGGTCATCCCATTTCCGCCAGGGGGTGCAACAGATGTGATCGGCCGCATCATGGCACAAGAACTCTCCAAATCTCTCAATCAGCAAGTAGTTCCCGATAATCGCGGTGGTGATAGCGGCAATATTGGCGCTGATATGGTTGCCAAATCTCCTGCAGATGGGTACACGCTTCTAATGGGCGCACTGACCTCACATGCAATTAATACGGGCCTTAATAAAGATGGGATTAAATACAACCTCGAAAAAGACTTCACTCCGGTTGGTGTAGTGGGCGTCGTACCACTCGTGTTTGTTGTTAACCCTTCAGTACCCGTTAACAATATGAAAGAGTTTATTGCGTATGCCAAAGCAAACCCAGGCAAACTGACCTTTGCATCTTCAGGTGCTGGCGCTCCTCAGCGCCTAGCAATGGAAATGTTCCGCGCCCAACTCGGTCTTGATCTCTTGCATGTACCCTATAAAGGTAGCGGTCCTGCTATGACCGATTTAGTTGGTGGTCAAGTTCTCAGCATGTCTGAAACAGTTCCAGCTGCATTACCTTTTATTCAAACGGGCAAGTTAAGGGCATTAGCAGTAACGACTTCTAAACGCATTAGTCAATTGCCTGATGTACCTACGGTAACGGAAGCTACCGGAATTCCGAACTTTGATGTTGTGAGTATGTTTGGTATCTTGGCGCCAGCTGGTACCCCAAAGCCTATCGTTGATAAGCTCAATGCAGATCTCAAAGTAATTTTGCAGCGCCCAGATGTGCAAGAGCGCATGCTAGGGGCTGGTGTGTATGTTAATTACTTAAGCCCAGCAGATTCAGCCAAGCGCATCAACCGTGAACTGACCATGTGGGATAAAGTGATCAAGGATGCCAATATCAAGGCGGACTAAAGTCCTTACTTCTTATTCAAGCCAGCTTTACGAGCTTCAATTTCTTTATTGATTGCGGCCACAGTAGTCG
>CANIMS010000013.1 GCA_947468785.1 Betaproteobacteria bacterium | reverse complement strand
ATGATCTAATATTAGATCAATAATGATCTTATAACAAATCATCAAAAGTAACAAGAAATACCTGAATTTTTATATTGGTAAATAATGGGAGCCATTAATCCTTGCTAGTTAGAAGATGACCTTGGCTAACACATACGACTACATCATTATTGGGGCAGGTAGCGCTGGCTGCATGCTGGCCAAACGTTTATCTGAAAATCCCGCTAAGCGGATCTTATTAATTGAAGCGGGAAAGAGCGACAACTACATCTGGATTCATATTCCAGTTGGCTACCTTTACTGTATTGACAATCCTAGGACGGATTGGTGTTTTAAGACCGTAAATGAAACTGGTTTGAATGGCCGCTCCTTGATATATCCACGCGGTAGGGTCTTGGGTGGCTGCTCTTCCATTAACGGCATGATTTATATGCGCGGCCAAGTTGGCGACTATGAGTCATGGGTCAATGCAACGGGTGATGATTCGTGGTCTTGGGAAAATGCTTTAAAGCGTTATAAGCAGTTCGAGGATTATCACAGCGATGCTAATGAGTGGCATGGCAAAGGTGGTGAGTGGACTGTTTCAAAGCAGCGCTTACGCTGGCCCATCATGGATAAGTTTAGGGAGGCAGCGGTAGAGGCTGGCATCCCAGCATCAGATGACTTTAATCAGGGCGATAACTTCGGGGTGGGTTACTTTGATGTTAGTCAACGTGCTGGCTGGAGGCTCAATACCTCAAAAGCATTTTTAGATGAGGCCAGTAAACGTCCCAACCTTACCGTGATCACTGAAGCTATGGTGACAAAACTCAAAATTGATAGGACTACTAAAAATTGTTTTGGTGTGGAGTATGTCAAGAATGGTTTGAATACAGAGGCACTTTGTGCGATTGAGCAGGGCGGTGAGGTGCTGCTCTGTGCTGGGGCAATCGGCAGTGTACAAATTTTAGAGCGATCGGGCATCGGTTCTGCTGCCCATTTGAATACCTTAGGTATTCCAGTGATACAAGATCTTCCTGGGGTTGGTGAGAATCTTCAAGATCATTTGCAATTGCGAATGATTTATAAAGTGAGTGGAATTCAGACTTTAAATACCAAGGCCAATACTCTGTGGGGCAAGATGATGATTGGCTTAGAGTATTTACTGAAGCGTTCAGGACCGATGTCCATGGCGCCATCTCAGTTGGGTGCTTTTGCTTATAGCTCGCCAGATCAAGTGCGCGCCAACGTGGAATACCACGTTCAACCTTTATCGCTAGAAAAGTTTGGTGATGATTTGCATTCTTTCAATGCATTTACGGCCAGCGTTTGCAATATCAGACCCACATCGCGTGGAAGTGTCCATATCAACTCCCTAGATCCAGAAGCGCCACCCCTAATTAATCCAAATTATCTCTCTACCCCTGAAGACCGTAGAGTTGCGGCTGAATCATTAAGATTGACTCGCAAAATTGTTCAGACTGATGCTCTGAAACCATACGCTCCAGAAGAATACAAACCTGGTGTGCAATATCAATCTGATGACGATTTAATAAAAGCAGCAGGTGATATTGGGACGACCATTTTTCATCCAGTGGGGACTTGTAAGATGGGGCGTGCTGAAGATCCTATGGCAGTTTTAGATTCTGAGTTGCGCGTGAGGGGAATACATCATTTACGGGTAGTCGATGCTTCTGCAATGCCCACGATTACCTCAGGTAATACGGCAGCCCCAACGATGATGATTGCTCAGCGTGCTGCAGAATTGTTGATAAAGAGCAGCAAGAGCTAGAGCATCTCAAGGCAAATCAATTTGCCAGCCCCTTTAACATTAGACTAATGGCTACTCCGAAAGTGAGTATGGCAAAGATTTGTTGCAATCTGGGGCCACTCATCTTTTTACCAAAAGCTCTTCCAGCTAATAAGCCTACTAAAGCCCCTAATGAGAATGGAATAGCGATGCTAAGGTTGAGATTGCCACTTGCTGCAGCCACAATGGCGCTGCCACTGGAGATGATTGCAAGCACACCTAAAGAGGTGGCAACAATCGATTGAATCGGAAGATCGGTATAGCGCTTTAATGCGGGAACAATAATGAAGCCGCCACCCACGCCAAGTAGGCCTGATAAAAATCCTGCCAGTCCCCCTGAAAACATGAGCGCTCTTGCACAAGGGATATTCCAATCCAATTTTCCATGCTGCGCATTGAGTAGGCATGGAGGTGGTAGTTGGGCTTTTGGCTCAATTCCTAAGATTTCATGACGAGCTTCTAGATATAAACGGATCGACACATAAAACAGGGTGCAACTAAACAGAATGAGAAGTGGGTGATTGGGTATGCGCTGCGCTAACCATAGGCCCACAGGGGAGATCAGCAGGCCAAAAAGCGCCATAAAAATCGCAGCTCTATATCTCAATATTTTGTTTTTGTGGCCCAGGAGTGCGCCAACGCCTGCAGCTATCGCAATGGCAGAAAGTGCAATAGGAGCCGCTTCTGCTACCTTCAGGTGAAGTGCGAATACTAGAAGGGGTACCGATAGGATTCCTCCCCCAGCTCCAGTAAGGCCCATGAGGAGTCCTACGAAGACACCCAAGGCGGGGGCGATTAATAGTGAGTAGTCCATTGCAATTTATTTTATATTAAGATATTATATAATAATATATATTAATAATCTTCTCCTAAGTTGCTCTGAAAGGCTATTGTGAACTCAAAAGTGAAGGCAGAAATTAAAGCGTTCTTCGATGCGGAAACGTGGACTTACACCTATGTGGTGTCTGGTGGCAAAGGCAGCCCTTGTATTGTCATAGATTCGGTTCTGAATTATGACCCTAAGTCTGGTCGAACCAGCACTCGTTCTGCAGATGAAGTGATTCAGTTTATTCAGAGTGAAGAACTAAAGCTTACTTGGATTTTGGAAACACATGCCCATGCAGATCATTTAACGGCCGCACCCTATCTTCAAGAAAAATTAGGCGGTAAGTTGGTGATTGGTAATCACATTGCAAGTGTGCAAAGCGTCTTTAAGGGCGTATTTAATTTAGATAAAGATTTTGCAGTGGATGGCTCGCAATTTGATCATCTCTTAAAGGATGAAGAAACCCTTGGCTTTGGTGAACTCTCTTTAAAAGCGCTTTATGTGCCAGGGCATACCCCAGCATGCATGGCTTATGAGATTGGTGATGCACTATTTGTTGGAGATACTTTATTTATGCCTGATGTTGGAACAGCGCGTTGTGATTTTCCAGGTGGTAATGCTAGAACGCTCTACCAGTCGGTACAAAAAATCTTGTCATACCCTAAGCAAACCAAGCTATATATGTGTCATGACTATCCACCAAACGGACGTGCTCCCGAATGTTTCACCACTGTTGAAGCAGAAAAATCGAGCAATATTCATGTGCATGATGGCATTAGTGAGGAGCAATTTGTACAAATGCGTACCAAGCGCGACAAGACTTTACAAATGCCCACCTTAATTTTGCCGTCAATTCAGGTCAATATACGGGCAGGCCATTTCCCTGAATCAGAGAGTAACGGCAAGTCTTATCTCAAAATTCCACTCAATATTCTCTAATATGAACATCGCGATTTCAAAATCTGAGTTGAAAAAAATGCAGGCATCAGCAGATGATGCTTGCAAACTCATGAAAGTACTTTCAAACCGTGATCGCATGATGCTGCTATGTGAGATTGCGCAAAGCGAAAAATGTGTAAGCGAGCTAGAGGCAGCATTGGATTTACATCAGCCAACGCTCTCTCAGCAATTGACCGTATTGCGTAAAGAAAAATTAGTCAAGACTCGCAGAGAGGGTAAGCAAATCTACTACTCGCTTGCAAGTCAGGTGGCAGTGGCAGTGATGGGTCTGCTTTATAAGCACTACTGTAAGAAATGATGATCCGAAAGATTCAACTCTTTTTATACTCTGACCTTAGATCTGCCAAATTGAATGAGGCAGTGAAAAATAAAGATCAGAAAAAAGAGTAATCCCATTACCCAGTGAAGCCTGATAGTAGTGTCACGGATTTCTGCAGGCCCGTAGTAGAGCAAACCGCCGGTTATCAATAGAGCTATAAGAAAGCCGAGTTGTGTAAACCCACTCAGCCATTTTCTGGCCGATTGATACCCCGCTTTGAGATGAAATGGCAATACTGAGCCTAAAGCAATGCTTGCAATCATGGCAGTGAGTCCATGAATTGCCAGTATCTTGTGATTACCCAGGAAGCTAGGCTCAATACGAAACTCATGGCCAAGTAAATAGATGATGCCTGTGATGGAGCAGCTAAGCATGCCGCCAGTAACAAAGAATTTTTGCCAAGGAGGCATTTTTCCAAGACGGCTCATGCGGAAATCCTGATAGCTTGAGCAGAGTAATGTGCAAAACAAGGGTGGTGTTGATTCTGAGATAGTGCCAATACCTTCGTTAGTGCATCGGCATATACACATTCGTTTGCTAAGATGGAATACGACTCCAGACAAAGCTCTTCATTATCGAATGCTGTTTTCTTGAAGGGATGAATAATGTGACTGCTGTGTTTATCCCTAGCAGAAAAATACAAGCCGCTGGTGGCAATTGCTCCATTTGATAGAGTTCCGATCTCAAACAACTGGCTTGGGGCTTGAGGGTTCCGAAGATAAATAGTCTGGGGAAGATCTCCGATGACTCGTAAATCTCCGCCCGCATTGACAATGCCAGAATCAATTCCTTCCTTGATTAAGACATTGATGGCTACATCTACGGCAAAGCCCTTGGCGATGCCGCCAAGATCTAAGCAGAGTGGTCGTAGTGATCTGACTGTCTCTTGATCGATGAAGTAAAGATCTTCAATTCCGCCAAAATCATGCTGATGGAAGTTAAGAGTATTTGGTAATAAACCTGAAGCAATGAGGCGATGTCCAACCCCGCAATTAAATAATCCACCTGAATGCGCGTGGATATCTTGGGCAATTGTTAATATTTGAGCGGTCCACGCATCAACTTTGACAGGACCCAGATGCGCTCGACGATTGATCTTAGACAGCATGCTGTGAGGATCATGAAAGCTCATCAAGTTTTGAACTTTTTCAATCTCACTAAAAGCGCAATTGATTGCCGCTTCACTATTTTCTTCTGGAACGGTAACCTCAACAAAGGTGCCAAGAAGAGGTCTACAGCGTTTCATTTACTTTGCTGACTTTTAAGTACCAGCTCATACAAAACCGCCACTCTCTTAACGCCATCCGCAATATGCTTACAAGAGAGGGTGGCACCCCCAATATTTTGAATGTCTTGATTTAATTTAATAGGATCTTTAGCGCTCTTCCCTACAAATTGATTTCGCCACTGAGCCTCTGATACTTCATAGCCATAAGATTCCACGTACTCTAAGATTTCGATTCCAATGATGCTGCCAGTAGGACTGAGGCCTACTGCATAGCTAATCATTTCATGTTTACCCACTACTTCGTCTACTACAAACCAGCTACCATCATTTGCTTTCCAGATTCGATTCCCTTGGAATGGATGGCGGATGCTGGAGGCGACGCGCATTTTTTCCTGCAGTTCATCAGTAATCAGAATGGGTGTTTTATGAAGTTGCTTATTGGGTAATAAGACTTTTTGAGCTTGCTCTACAGAGGCATAAATTTTGGCTTGGGCAATCATCGGTGCACTGATCATTGCCAACCCAATAATGGCGAGAGGATGTGGATTCCAGTTCATCATGAATTCCTACTAGCTCTTAGCTCAGCGGAAATCCGACTTTGACAATGAACTCGTTTACGGAATGACTATCCCAAACGCGCGCATTGGAGCACTCGGCAGTACCGTCGCCCATGCAGGTATTGCCTTTAAGTTGATAGCGCCAAGCACCAGTTACCCACCAATCTTTAGTGGCGTAGTGCACATTCGGACCTACAAAAGTTGCTTTTTGAACTTGGTTCTGAAGGTTATAGCTGGAGTAGTCATTATGAAAGCGTGCCTCTACACCTGCAGACCATTTGGGCGCAAATCGATAACTAGCCCCCAGCAGAATATCCAACATGGATTCAGGAACATTGCCGTTTCCTACAAACTTTAATTGCTCATTAGCCACTACGACATTGCCCGCCAAGATCAGTCGGTCATCGATAAAGTTTGATTGCAGTAAAAGACGTGCCGCAATTTCATTTTTGCTTCTACCGATCGTCGGCTCCAAATACAGTCCAACGCCTACCGGTGATGTGACCGGATTAGTAATGCGATAAATCGCCTCTAATGAACCGCCTTCAATGCCACTTTTTCTATAAGGGCTTTCTGGGTCATGGCTTTCCGGGACTCCATAACCAGCGGTACAAGATGCTGAGTCGCCGCACGCTTCCGGATTGGTGTAGTTCTGACTGGCATTGGTGTAGTAGGAGTTGATATAGCCTGCAATTTGTAAATCATTGGTCAGGCCGTACTCTAGTTCGGTTCTAGCTGTCCATGCTTCATAGGTACCCGCAGCTTGTTGTTGATTGAGTTGTAAGCGCTGCTCAAACTCTAAGCTTCCTTTGGGTTGAAGATCTAGGGTGTAGATCCAGCCAAAGACACCTTCACCCGCGCAAGCGAATGACATGTGAAGAACAGTGGCAATGCAAAAGACATAGGCAATAATTTTTTTGATAGTGAATTTCATGATGTGTGTGAAGTGGTTGGTAAAAGTAATTGAGAATGGTTCTCAATATAGCAGATCAAATGAGAATGATTCTCAATTGATGAAATGACCACTTCCTGATAAATGGCGAAAGTTACATGGTTTTTCGCCTTTGCTTGTAAGATTTCTTTTCAATGGATGCACAAGCCCTAGAGAAACTCGTTTTAATGAAAATGCCTTTTGGTAAATACGCAGGACGAGCGCTTGCTGATTTGCCGGGCAATTATTTAGCTTGGTTTGCTCGAGAGGGCTTTCCAAAGGGCGAGCTTGGTCAATTATTAGAGCTCATGCACACCTTAGATCACAACGGCTTGCGGAATCTGCTCGGGCCTATTCAGCGAGCACATGGCCTAAAGCAAAAATCGTAGTTACTTCGTCGTTGTATTGACTGACTTCATGGGAAGATGAAAATCAATCCCCGTTTTTTGCATGAGAGCTTCATAAGAGATGGGGGGATTCATATTGGCTTCATTGGTGTTCTCTACCCAATAAGCCCATGCAGAATTTCGATTGGGGTCGTATACCAATTTAAAAAGATGGCTAGGGATGGTGACTCGTCCATTGCCAATGCTTCCAGATTTACCAATCGAGCCTGTATAAACGTAAATGTCCCCAGTCGCTCTTTTGACATACTGCCTAGTAGGCTCCTCAACATTTTTTGCCCAGATGCCCTGATTATTTTGTCTAGCCTGCGGCATCATATTGGCCAATGAGAATGATTGAGCCATAGACCGATCGGTATTCATATCCCCTGCTGGGGCATTATGTCCACGGTCATATCCACTACCGCGGTAGTCTGAGAGTTGGGCCCGCTCAGCAAAAGGAAGACGTGCTTCCTCATAAAACTGATTGGTTCTTCGAGGGTGAACACCTAAGAACTGACTATGGTGAAGCTTTTGGACTGTATAGATCGGCTTTTTATCTTGTGGCGAGTAGAGGACGGCAAAACCATCAAAACAAAGATCGCGTCCAGCTTGCGGGCTTGTTGGAATTTGCTGGTTTGGAAAAAGCGCTTTGCAATCCTCAAATGCAGCGAAGGCATTGAAGTGGGTTAGCAACAGAGCTAACAGTAGGACTTTACGGACAGATTTCATAACGTATTAGTGTATGTCTGAATGCGCTCGAAAGTTATGGCAAAAGTCTTTGTAGGGAAGCTCTCTCATGCAGTGAGTAGATATGGATTAGCCCTAGAGCTAGGCAAAATTGAGGATTGGGTAGGGCAAATTCACTGAATTAATTCTATGCAAAGGCTTTCAATCTGTAAAAGTGAAGTCTTGCAGCAATGGATCCTCAGCTACTACCAGTAGAAACTTGGAACGTCCAAAACACTACATATATGGTTTCCATCGAGAAATTTTCATTTCAAATAGTAAAAAAGTCCCGAATTTCCCATTTTTTTATACTATGAAATTAGTGACTACTTACTTATTTAAGTAATTGATTCTATTGAAAAAAATACTCATGATATGTGTCATATTAGGGGACTCCCGTATTTCAAGATCTAAAAGTTATTGAAATTGCTTTCTTTATTCTTGACTAGATATAAGAACCTTCTTAGGATGAGCCATGTTTTTTATATATTGCGTTGCAACATAAATTCAGAAGTTCGCTTTTATGGGGTGTCGCAAAAAATGAATGAGTCAATACGTATCGAACAATTTGAATGAGAACCAGGATGCAAAGTCAGTAGCTATGGCTTCTAAAGAACTCCTGGCTCACGCTATGTCTCCAGTTTTTAGGGTGGTTAATGGCATCCTCGTTGTTGCTGTCTTCATGGTGGTAGGTCTATGGCTTACTGGCAATGGCACCAATGCAGGCCCTTTTGATTTAGCCCGGGTATTGGTTCCTGATGAAGCCCGCCATATCGTTTGGAGTAATGGCTTTGGCATGCTTGATCAATACAAAGAGGCCCAAGTAACTGCCGATACCGCAATGGCAAGCGATAACGGGATTGCCGCTGTGCTTTACAGTAAGCCAGCACCTACAACTGGCCTGAATAGCGCTAAACAACAAACAATTGCCTTGCTAATGCCTTCTGTAGCTCATTTGCCGGTGAAATCCATTTCGCATTTATCGGACCGTATTCCAGCTTCTAAGATTGATCCGCAGGCTCTAGATAGTAATTTGATGGGGTCAATTCACAATCAGCGATCCGTAGCTGATTTCTATGAAAAGAAATACAAACTCGATCGCGCCAAGATTGAAGAGTACGTTTCAAATACAGTCTTGATCGCAAAAGAAGTCAATATTGATCCAGTGCTATTGCTGGCAGTTATTTCTGTTGAGTCAAATTTCAATCCGAATACTAAGAGTCATGCCGGTGCAGAGGGTTTAATGCAGGTCATGACAACCGTACATAAAGACAAATATGCTCACTTCGGTGGTACTTCGGATGCTACTAAGCCCGAAGTGAATATTCGTGTTGGTGCTTACATCCTGAAATACCTGATCGCTACAGCGGGCTCCTTACGTAATGGTTTGAAGTTCTACGTGGGCGCGGCGAATGCTGAAGATGATGGTGGCTATGCAGATAAGGTCATGGCTGAAAGAAATCGCATTATTGGTTTGTGCCAAGACCGCCCAAATAATCGCTTGACGTCAAACGCCAATAATTTGCGTTCTTAGAAGACTCTCAGAACCTCAAAATAAATAAGGCCACCTCAGCGGGTGGCCTTATTCATTGGGTGAAACAGACGATCTTGTTTAGTTCACGCCATGGAGTTCAACATCAAATACGAGGGTAGCATTCGGTGGAATGACACCACCAGCACCACGCGCGCCGTAACCCATTTCAGAGGGGATGATGAGTGTACGTTTGCCACCCACTTTCATTCCAGCAACGCCCTCATCCCAGCCTTTAATCACATGGCCAGCACCTAAAGGAAAGCTGAATAATTGCCCACGATCTAAAGAGCTGTCAAACTTTTGCCCCTTGTGGTCTGCTGCTTTGTCATCGAATAGCCAGCCCGTGTAATGGACATCGACATGATTGCCTGCACTTGCTTCTTTGCCTTCGCCTACGACAGTATCAATTTTTTGGAGTTCGCTCATGGTGTTTTCCTATTTCATCTCAAAATGAAGACTAGTATATTCTGAGCGATATTGATTATCTAGACCCAAAGCACCCTAACTGCATGAAAAATTTCTGGCCGCAATCGGCATATAAGACCTTAGCCCCCAGTCCCGATGGCCAGCTTTTGGTAACGAATGACTTTTTGCGTACTTATTTGCTAAGGCCTGAGCTCAGCCTCGTTCCAGAATCGTGCGCCGTTGAACAGGCCTTGCACGCACGCCTGCTTACAAACCCGCGCTCTGAAATCCCTGAGTCAGAAATTGCGCAAATGGCAGATCTTGATATTCAGGAAAACTACCGTGTCTGGTCACGGTATCGCGCCCGTTTACTCGCTGCGAGCTCATTAGAGAGTTTTTATATGAGCTTATTTAAAGGCGAGGGCGTTGATGTGCCTCCTTTATTTGTCTCTCAGTTGGCGCAGATATTTGTGCGCCATATCCTAGGGGAGAACCCCCATCCATTAGAGGCGAGGATGGGGGAATTATTTTTTAGAACCCAAAAAATCAGCGTACTGGAAGATGGCATTGTGATGGGCGCTGATGAGGAAGTTGTTGCTCGAAACTTGCAAGCAGGTGAGACTGGGAATATTTTAGATTTGCTCAAGAGCAAGTCGCTTGCAATGCGATCTGCAGATCTGGATGTGTTGCATGAGCAGAATGCCGCTGAATATTGGGTGCGCGATGAAGATTTTGATTTGGCAGTGCAGTTGAACTTTGGGCATGAGCCAATCAATCACTTCTGCCGCTTGCTAGAAAAATGGATCGAGCATTTTGTGGGTGTCAAAACTCGTATCACTCCGATGCAGCAAATTAGCGACCCGAAGTGGTCTTGGCATGTAGGTCTAGATGCGGCAGCGACAGGGGTTCTCAATAAGCTCTATAACAAAGAAGTATTAGAGCCTGAAGAACTAGAAAAAATGATTTGCTTATTTCGGCTTGATTTTATCGACGAGGCCGCTGTTGCTAAGGCACAAGCAGGTAAGCCAGTCTATTTGGGGATCGCCATGAATGATGCGCAAGAATTAAAGCTCAAACCTCAAAATCTATTATTCAATTTACCTTTAGCAAAAACTTCTTAAGTGACGGCTTGTTTCTTGTTGTAGGTGCCCAACCAAAGTAACGCTCCCGCTGTAATCAAGACGGGCACTAGCGATCCCAGGTTGAGGATGTTCCATCCCTGGGAAGTAATGAGTGCACCCGAACCAAATGAGGTAAAGGCCATCGTGCCGAAGACAAAAAAGTTAATGGCGGCTTGTGCCTTATCCCGCTCCTCAGGTTTGTAAGCTGTCATTGCCAGCGAGGTTGCACCGGTGAATAAAAAATTCCATCCAACGCCTAGCAAAAAGAGTGCAATGAGAAATTGATGAAGATCAGCTCCTGTTAAGGCAATCACAATGCAGATGAGGTTGAGGACTACGCCAAGCCCCATGATCTTGAGAGTGCCAAAGCGCTGAATGAGTGATCCAGTAAAAAATCCTGGTGCGAACATTCCAATCACATGCCACTCGAGTACTAGAGCAGTATCTGAAAATGGTAGTCCGCAGATTTGCATAGCAAGGGGGGTGGCAGCCATCAGTAAGTTCATCACTCCATAACCGAGGGCGGCGCCGATGACGGCAACCATGAAAACTGGCTGAGCTAGAATTTCTTTCAGACTTCTTCCGGCAGAAAGACGGTGCTTGGTTTTGAATTCCTCAGGAAAGTGGATAAATTGCATCACACCAATGCCGATCAATCCAGCAATCGATAGGCTAAGGTAGGCCCCTAAGAATGCTGTATCAAACAGATTTTTTGTCCAAGAGGCTAAATTAGGTCCAACAACGGCACCCAAGATTCCACCAGCTAAGACCCAAGAAACTGCTTTATCCCGTTGACTTAATTCAGTGAGTTCAGCAGCGGCAAAGCGATAGAGCTGGCCATTTGCACTGTAATAGCCTGCAATGAATGTTCCAGCGACGAGCAACCAAAAGTTTTTACTGATAGCTGCATATGCGCAGAGTAGCGCTGAAAGGACTGCTACCAAAAGACCTAGTTGAAAAGAGATTTTTCGCCCAAAAGAATTTTGGGATTTAGCCACTATAGAGGTGGAAAAAGCACCTCCTACGACATACCCCATCACCGGTAGGGTTGCCATCCAGCTGACGGGAGCTAGGCTTAAACCAACCAGGCCATTAATAGCGATGAAGGTGACATTGTTGGTCAGGAACAGGCCTTGGCAGACGATCAGTAGCAGCAGATTTCGATTGAGCAAGGGGTGTCTACTGGTCATGGGCTTGAGTTTACGGTGATTTCCTCAAATCAGTGATTTTCTGGTCAGTTCGGGGGCAAATATGGCAATTTTGCTAGTGCCGATGATTTAAAATAGAAAACTCGCCTCATTGGCAATCAATCTGCTACCAGCGGTTTGCAAAATGCGGAATGTGGGAGTGGTGGGGTAAAAACCTGCCTCTGTAAATTTATCAATATCGAGGAAAGATTAATGGCTTCAGAGAAATCAAAGATTATTTACACGCTGACTGATGAGGCGCCGCTATTGGCAACTTGCGCATTTCTACCGGTCATTCGCGCTTTTACAGCTCCTGCGGGAGTAGAGGTTGTGAAGAGTGACATCTCTGTTGCTGCACGTATTCTTGCTGAATTCCCAGAATATTTAACTGAAGAGCAAAAAGTTCCCGATAACTTGGCTGAGCTTGGCAAGATGACTTTGATGCCAGATACCAACATTATTAAGTTGCCGAACATCAGCGCTTCAGTGCCTCAACTCCTTGCTGCAATTAAAGAATTGCAGGCCAAGGGTTATAAGATCCCAAATTTCCCAGATGATCCTAAAAATGATGAGGAAAAGTCGATCCGTACTCGTTATTCCAAGTGCCTAGGTAGCTCAGTAAATCCAGTTTTACGCGAAGGTAACTCTGATCGTCGTGCTCCTAATGCGGTAAAGCAATTTGCTCGTAAGCATCCGCATTCCATGGGCGAGTGGAGTCAGGCTTCCCGAACACACGTTTCCCATATGCATGGTGGTGACTTCTACTCTAGCGAGAAGTCAATGACGATGACCAAAGCATGTGATGTGAAGATGGATTTAGTCACTAAGAGTGGTAAGACGATTGTGCTCAAGCCGAAAGTCTCTTTATTAGCCGGTGAGATTATCGACAGCATGTATATGAGCAAAAAGGCATTGTGCGATTTCTATGAAAAAGAGATCGAAGATGCCTATAAGACTGGAATGATGCTGTCTTTGCACGTCAAAGCAACCATGATGAAGGTGTCTCACCCAATCGTATTTGGTCATGCTGTAAAGATTTTCTACAAAGATGCTTTTGAAAAGCACGCTAAGCTTTTTGAAGAATTAGGAGTTAATGCCAATAATGGCATGAGTAATCTGTACGACAAAATTAAGTCTTTACCAGAATCGAAGCGCGAAGAAATTATTCACGATTTGCATGCGTGTCATGAGCACCGGCCTGCCTTAGCGATGGTGGATTCTGCCAAAGGCATTACCAACTTGCATTCTCCAAGTGATGTGATTGTGGATGCTTCTATGCCAGCCATGATCCGTGTAGGCGGAAAAATGTGGGGTGCTGATGGTCGTTTACATGACACCAAAGCAGTGATTCCAGAAAGCACCTTTGCTCGTATCTATCAAGAAATCATTAATTTCTGTAAGACACACGGTAACTTTGATCCAACGACGATGGGTACTGTTCCAAACGTAGGTTTGATGGCGCAACAGGCGGAAGAGTATGGTTCACATGACAAAACCTTTGAGATCGCAGAAGCTGGTGTAGCACGTATCGTTGCGGATGATGGCACTGTATTGCTTGAGCAACATGTTGAGCAAGGTGATATCTGGCGTATGTGCCAAGTGAAAGATGCTCCAATTCGTGATTGGGTTAAGTTGGCAGTCAATCGCGCACGCCTTTCTCATACTCCAGCTGTATTCTGGTTGGATGAGTACCGTCCACATGAGGCCGAGTTAATTAAGAAAGTGAAAACCTATCTTCAGGATTACGATCTTGAGGGAGTTGATATTCAGATCATGTCCCAGACTCGTGCAATGCGTTATACCTTGGAGCGCATCATTCGCGGTAAAGACACGATTTCTGTAACGGGTAACATTTTGCGCGATTACTTAACGGATTTGTTCCCAATCATGGAGTTGGGTACTAGTGCGAAGATGTTGTCGATCGTGCCATTGATGGCAGGCGGCGGCCTCTTTGAAACAGGTGCTGGTGGTTCTGCTCCTAAACACGTTCAACAGTTGGTAGAAGAAAACCACTTACGCTGGGATTCACTAGGTGAATTCTTGGCTTTAGCAGTTTCTCTTGAGGATATTGGTGACAAGACCGGTAATCCCAAAGTCAAAATTTTGGCTCGCACACTAGATGAAGCTACTGGCAAGTTGCTAGATAACAATAAATCGCCTTCACCACGCACCGGTGAGTTAGACAATCGGGGTAGTCAGTTTTATTTGGCGATGTATTGGGCTGAGGCTTTGGCTGCACAAACAGAAGACAAAGAATTGCAAGCGTATTTTGCGCCGCTAGCTAAATCCCTTACCCAAAATGAACAGAAGATTATTGATGAGCTCAAGGCGGTTCAAGGTAAGCCAGTAGATATCGGTGGTTACTATGTGGCCGATCCAGAAAAGTGCAAATTGGTGATGCGCCCTAGCGCTACCTTTAATGCTGCTCTGAAAGCTGCTAGAGCCTGATTCTCTCGATAGTCAAGCGGTAGAAAAGGCAAGCCCTGGGGTTTGCCTTTTTCTTGTCTATAGGAATGTCAGCAATAAATTCTGATCAGTAGCAAAATAGCTTTATTACCTCAGATGAAGGATGTGTATGCCCTTTTTTGATCCCACTATTCAGCCAAGCGATGTGACCCCTCAATCGGTTTTTGAGAGCCGTCGCGATTTGATTAAAGCAGCGGCTGCTGGTTCTTTTGGAATGGCTTTAGCCCCTTGGTTTTCCAGGCAAGCACTAGCAGCTAGTCCAGAAAAGTTGGCTGCCACTTTAAATTCTGCCTATTCTTCCAAAGATGAATTGACGCCTTATAAGTATGTAACCAGCTATAACAATTTTTATGAATTTGGCACTGACAAGTCAGATCCGATTGCTTATGCGGATAGTTTGCAAACACGACCATGGGCTGTTTCTATCGAAGGCCTAGTCAAAAAACCACTGACTTTAGATATTGATGCTTTACTAAAACTGGCCCCTATGGAAGAGCGCATCTATCGCATGCGTTGTGTTGAAGGATGGTCTATGGTGATTCCCTGGGACGGATATTCTCTTTCCAAACTCATTAGCAAGGTTGAGCCCCTAGGATCTGCAAAGTTTGTTGAATTTATCTCTCTTGCTGATCGTAAGCAGATGCCGGGATTAAAGAGCAATGTCATTGAGTGGCCTTATCGCGAAGGGCTTCGTATGGATGAAGCAATGAATCCCTTGACACTCTTAACCTTTGGTTTATATGGTGAAGTCTTACCAAAGCAAAATGGTGCCCCCGTACGCATCGTAGTCCCCTGGAAGTATGGTTTTAAGAGTGCTAAATCGATTGTCAAAATTCGGTTTACTGAAGAGATGCCTAAAACGAGTTGGACCCAATTTGATTCACGTGAGTATGGCTTTTATTCCAATGTGAACCCTCAAGTCGATCATCCGCGCTGGAGTCAAGCAAGTGAGAGAAGAATTGGTGACTCAAAGGGCGCGTTTGCACCCAAAATTAAAACGCAGATGTTTAATGGTTATGGCGATCAAGTGGCCAGCATGTATACCGGCATGGATTTGAAAAAGTTCTACTAAAAGATGAACAGATTTAATCTAATGGCTTT
>CANIMS010000012.1 GCA_947468785.1 Betaproteobacteria bacterium | reverse complement strand
GTAATGATGATTTGGGTGGTACCTGTTTTTAAAGAAGTATTTAGTCACTTCCAAGCAGATCTCCCTGCTCCAACCCTCTTTCTCATAAAAGTCTCTTCATTCCTCCAGAACTTTTACCTAGGAATTGGTCTGGGAATACTAAGCCTGACTAGCCTCTTTCTGTTGTGCTGGAGGAGATCAACTTCCATTCAAAAGAAGTGTGATCGACTCAGCTTTTGCCTTCCCATTCTTGGGCAATTATTAAGGCTATCTACATTGACGTATTGGTGCAGAACTCTGGGTCATCTCATTAGCTCTGGGCTATCTTTGCCAGATGCATTACGGGTTACTGCCCAATCCTCAAATCATTGGCTTAGTCATGATTACAGCGCAGAGGTATTCAAGCAGCTCACACGAGGATGGCCTTTGGGTGAAGCTTTGCGGCGAACGGATCCAGCCCATGTTTTATTTGATATTGAAACACTGCAATTACTGAATATTGCTTCTGAAAGCGGCTCCTTACCTGAGATGTTGCGTAAACGCGCAAACACTCTAGGGGGAGAGCTCAGCAATCGGCTGAATTCTCTCAGTCAAACCCTAGAACCCCTTTTAATTATGATTGTGGGGATAATTATTGGTAGCCTTGTCATTATCTTGTACCTTCCCATCTTTAATCTTGGACAGATTGTGTAATGAATGTTTCTATTAACATCGATTTCATCCGCATTGCGCTGATTCTGATCTTGGTTTATCTAAGCTATGTCGATTTCCGCACCTTTAGACTGCCTGATGCTTTTACCCTGCCACTCATCATTTCAGGCTTAGGTTTCAACAGCTTTTCAGCATCACGTTTTGTTAATCTAGAAGATTCAATGAGCGGAGCATTGGTGGGGTATGGAGCACTCTGGCTTTTAAACCTGATCTACCGTTCCATCAAAAAACAAAATGGGATAGGGATGGGAGATGCCAAGCTTTTGGCCGCCCTTGGAGCCTGGTTGGGTTTAGCAGCGCTACCTGGTATTTTACTGATAGCCTCAATCAGCGGAATCGTAGGAGGACTAATCTACCTCAAATGGCACCAACAACATTCTCGTAGTGCATTTCCTTTTGGACCATTTCTTGCCTTTGCTGGCATTATTGAGCTGTTATGGCCGCAGATCATTCCAATTCTTCTACTGAGCAATCCAAGTTAAGTGCATTAAAAATGCGCCTGCCACTGATTGGCCTGACAGGAGGTATTGGTTCGGGCAAAACAGCTGTTAGTAATTTATTGGCTCAGTTCGGTGCGGGAATCATTGACACCGATCTTATTGCACACCAGATTACCGCTCCTAACGGAAAGGCTATTCCCCGCATTCAAGAGTATTTTGGCGCTGAATTCATTGATGCGAAGGGTGCGCTCGATAGAACTAAGATGCGCTCGCTAGTCTTTCAAAACCCTGAGGCTAAAAAAGCTCTTGAAGACATTACTCATCCACTAATCCGTCAAGAAACCATCAAACAGGCCTACCGGCTAGCTGATGCCGACTTTCCGTATCTGGTTTTTGTGGTCCCCTTACTAATCGAATCTGGGGGCTGGAATGAGCAAATCGATCATCTAGTCGTTGTGGATTGCCCAGAGGACCTTCAGATACAAAGAGTGATGCAGCGCAGCAATCTGTCCAGAGACGAGGCTGAGGCAATTCTCAAAACCCAAACCAGTCGCCAAACACGACTTGCTGCCGCTAATACCATTATTGAGAACCAGGGCAAGCTAACAGAGCTCAATGGTCCAGTGGAGCTATTGCACCAAAAAATCCTTGGGATTCAGAAAGCTCGCCTCAGTTCGTCATAGAATATGAGCTTGTGATTGTTTACGAATACCCTTTCAACGAATTAGTTCGAAGCATGCTTCGTCTGGAGTATCTGTTCGCACGCTTCAATCATTTCAATCGCTCTGATGATCCTGAATTGCACCACAATGCCATCTCCATTTTGTTTGATCTTGGTGACATTGGCTCACGCGGCGATATCAAGTCTTTGCTCTTAAAAGAGTTTGAACGTCAAAGATATGCCCTGAATGGTCTAAAGTCTTCACAAAAAGTCGATCAAGAAGCGCTCACCCAAACGCTTTCAGAAATAGATTCTGTCGCAGGCAGCGTTAATCAATCGATGGGTAGACCTAATATTCTCATTTCAGAAAATGAATGGCTCAATGCTATTCGTACTAGATTAAATATTCCTGGCGGCACTAGTCCAATTGACTTACCTAGCTATCACGCTTGGAAAAATAGTCCATCAAGTGAGCGCCGTGAATTACTAGATAACTTTCTTATTCCCCTTTTGCCTTGGCAAGAAGCTTGTCAATTATTTTTACGTTTGCTACGTCAATCAGGCGAGGCAAAAGATGTTGTTGCGCATAATGGATCCTTTCAACAGGCACCCTCTGGTAAGGTGTATCAATTAATGCGTTTGTATGTAGAGGATGACACCCTCTTTTCAGAAATCAGTGCCAATAAATATTTACTTTCAATTCGTTTTCTCAAAGCAGATCGCGATAAAAAGGCGCAGCTAGTCAACGTGGATGTGCCATTCAAACTAACACTCTGTCAGTTTTAGGCCAATAAACTCCTGAGCCTTTCTAGCATTGGCAAGGCAGCCGGCAAAAGCGGTCCAACTGAAGGTGTTTGAGCGCCTATTAATTCCCAAGATAAAGCCTGACCTTCACAACCCCGAGGGGTGCCAGACCATTGCCGAATGATGCCCACATGTAAGCGCACATAGGCATGAGGATAATCATGCTCAAGCACCGTTAATTCCTCACTGGACTCAATCTCAATTCCCAACTCTTCTTGCATTTCGCGCTTGAGCGCTGCAAAAACAGATTCCCCTGCTTCAATCTTACCGCCAGGCACTTCCCAGTAGCCTGCATAAGGTTTACCTGCGGGTCTTTGACCCAAAAGATAGCGCCCCTGGCCATCTAGCAGAATGCCTGCTGCAACTTCAGTGACTGGCCTTTGATCAGCAGTCATTTGGTCGAACTGTTAGGCATGGGATCCGGCCCAATGCTTTGCAAATTGCCATGCCACTCGTCCAGAACGTGAGCCACGCTCCAAAGCCCATATCAAGGCTTCTGAACGTGCAGCTTCAATTTGAGCGGTACTCAATCCAAAATGATTGAGCCAATGCGCCACGATTGCTAAATACTCATCTTGCTTGGGTGGATAAAACGATAGCCACAAACCAAATCGCTCGGATAAAGAGATCTTTTCTTCTACCACTTCACCTGGATGAATTTCACCATCATCCTGATGAACATAACTCTCGTTATCTTTCATATACTCAGGCAAAAGATGGCGGCGATTTGAGGTTGCATAAATCAGAATATTGTCTACTTGGGCAGAAACTGAACCATCAAGGGCCGACTTCATGGCCTTGTAGCCTGATTCACCCTCATCAAAAGACAGGTCATCACAAAAAATGATAAAGCGCTCATGCCGCTCAGCCAAGATATCTGCAATATCGGCCAGATCAGCTAAATGATCCTTCTCAACTTCTACCAAGCGCAATCCTTGACTGGCGAATTCATGCAAACTTGCTTTAATCAGTGAAGATTTACCCGTACCTCTAGCACCAGTGAGCAAAATATTATTAGCAGGCTTCTTTTGAATAAAGTTTTTAGTATTGTCCCGAATGGCATCACGTTGACGATCAATATTTTTCAGATCCTCAAAGGTGATATCAGAAACATGCTTGACTGGCTGCATAAATCCAATGCTGCCAAAAATACTATCGCGCCTACGCCATCTAAATGCAGTAGAAGATTTCCACTCCTCCTCTGTTAGAGGTTTTGGCAAGAAAGTTTCGAGATGATTGAGAAGCTGCTCTAATTTTTCATTCATGATTTTTTACTTTATTAAGAGCGGTAATCAGCATTAATTGAAACGTAGTCATGCGATAAGTCACAAGTCCACATCGTTTGTGCGGCACTACCGCGACCTAGATCAATCTTGATGGTAATTTCGGAAGCTTGCATTACCCTTTGACCATCCGCCTCCTGGTAGCTAGGGTTGCGCCCGCCATCTTTTGCAACCCAGACATCACCTAACCACATCTGTACTTTACCAACATCAAGATCTGTAATTCCAGCATAGCCAATAGCTGCCAGGATCCGCCCTAGGTTGGGATCGCTCGCAAAAAAAGCGGTCTTAACCAATGGGGAATGGGCAACCGCTTTAGCAACCAAACGACACTCTTCTGTGGTCTTCCCACCCACTACATCGATGGTCATAAACTTCGTAGCCCCTTCACCATCGCGTACAATCATTTGTGCTAACTTTCTAGCAATCGCAATGAGTGCATCGCGCAAGATGGCATAGTTTGAATCAGCAGCAGAGGTAATCTGAACAGTAGATTTTCCCGTTGCCATAATGATGAAAGAATCATTGGTTGAAGTGTCGCCATCAATCGTAATAGCGTTAAATGATTGATCCGCAACTTCACGGGTCAAGGCAGTCAATAAGCCTGGGGCAAAACCTGCATCAGTAGCAATGAAACCCAACATCGTTGCCATATTTGGGTGAATCATTCCAGCGCCCTTACAAATACCAGTCATGGTGACTGTGCCACTTGGAGTTTGTATCGTTGATGAACAGGCCTTCGGCTGCGTATCCGTTGTCATGATGGCTTCAGCAGCATCAAACCAATTGTCAGAACTCAAATTGGCGACCGCCTTTGGCAAGGCCATAATAATTTTGGCTATCGGCAAAGGCTCCAAAATGACACCGGTAGAGAAAGGCAAAATTTGCTCTGGGTTGAGATTCAGATCTTTTGCCAATGCCGCACAAGTCTCCAAAGCATGCTTCATGCCTTGCTCTCCAGTTCCAGCATTAGCATTGCCAGTATTCACTACCAATGCGCGAATTTCTCCATTACGCCCATTTTGAGCCAGATGCTCACGGCAAACCTGAACAGGCGCTGCACAAAAACGGTTTAAGGTGAAGACACCAGCCACCTGAGAACCTGGCGCTAAAGTCATTACTAATAAATCTTTACGGTTGGGTTTTTTAATACCAGCCTGTGCAATGCCCATCTCAAAACCAGAAATTGGCTTGAGATCTGTTTTTTGGGGAAGAGCTAAGTTAACTGTCATAGAACACTTAATGAATAAAGTAAAAGGGGCTGAAACTAACCCCCACCCCTACGAGTATAAAGATCAAATCGCTTTAAAGCCTTTTCACACTCTATCGAAGTCCAGTTTTTAGCAAAATGGAGACTCAGGTCTAGAACAGGTATGTGCAGGAGGGCAATTTTACGGGTCGGCCTGATGATGCCAATCATTTCCAACTGAGGGCTTTGTGCTTTTAGTAATACATCCCCATCAATGATCAAACTAGCATGTGGATATAGATCGCCCAGGGCATTTGGCAACCAGCGCAATAAATCCTCTGGGGTACATCCCATCACTCTTGAAAATTGAGGCATCTAGCTTGAAGCGTTAATGAATTATCCGCCGGCTACTGGTGGACAAATAGCTAAAGCATCGTTTGCTTTAAGTATGTATTGATTGCGCTCTTCAGGTTTGATGTAAACCCCATTGACCATTACTAAATGAGCGGACTTACTGGGAATCTTATAAAGCTCAATCATGTCACCTATAGTACTGCCCTCAGCAACCTCAATATCAGCCTCAATGCCATTTTTTTTATTGGGGGGTAAATAACTAGTCAAGCTAGCAAAGAGCTTTAAGGTAACTTGCATACCTGAAGCTTAATTCATCCAGGAGGATTGCGCTTGCCCCGCTCCCAAGTAAGCATCCATTACTTTAGTAGGATCACCCAATAAAGTTTCTTTCCACTCACCTAATGCAATCTTTCCTTGAATGAGGCCACGAAGCACACCGATATGCTCTGTGCTTCCTATGCAAGTCGCACCGACCAAAACATCGTCTAAAAATTCAAGGCGTAAATATTTATAAGCGGCTGCATCCACTAATTCAATATGATCACCACCTTTGGCCCCTGCCCATAAACCAAATGAAGAAGAAATTAAGCCCAAGGTATCCAGAACGTTAATTTGCAGAGCTCCGATGCTTTGAGCATCTCCGCCAGTCATGCTAATTCCTGCAATTCTGGCTTGCTCTGCCGCATTTGGTTGAATCGCATTGACGATCCTCTCACCAGTAGAAAAATCAATACCCTCAGTGACATCACCAGCGGCATAAATATCAGGATGAGATGTTTGCATCACTTCATTGACCAAAATACCCGTATTCATATCAAGGCCAGAGGATTTTAAGAAAGCAATATTGGGTCGCACGCCCGTAGCAGAAATCACTAAATCCACCTCTAGAGATTTACCATTTGAGAGCTTGACTATTAAGCCCGATCCCGATTGAGTAATTGCTTCAACCTTAGTATCAGTAAAGACCTGAACGCCTTTTTCTTGAACCCATTTTTTAATCATGCCGCCAGCAACACTTGTCATCATGCGGGGTACCATGCGATCACCCATCTCGACAACGGTCAACTCTACCTCTCGACTAGCAAGAGCCTCTAAGATAATGCAGCCAATAAAACCGGCGCCCATTTGCAACACTCTTGAACCTGGTTTTGCTAACTTTGCAATAGAGCGCGCATCCTCTAAAGTCCAACACGGATGTACGCCTGGTAAATCGATTCCTGGAATTGGAGGCTGAACTGGAACTGAACCTGTTGCAATCAACAGCTTATCAAATGCAATAGATTGGCCATCAAGCTCAACCTTTTTATTCTTCAAATCTACGGAGGATGCTTTACCGTGAACCTGCTCAATTTTTAGTTTTTCAAAATGTCCGGCATCCTTCCTCAGATAAGTACCAGACTCCTCAATATTGCCCATTAACAAATACGGAATTGCCATGCGAGAGTATGGGGGCGCATCCTCAGAACCAATCATCACAATTTGGTCGTGAGGTGCGCGCTGACGAATCGTCTCAGCCGCAATCACTCCAGCTGGGCCATTACCCAAAATGACATGCTTCATCAATAAAGTCTCAAAGGCCTAAGCGTTTCAAGGTTTCCGCACTCGGGCGCCCTTCGGGATCCCAACCGCGAATCTTGTAGTACTCGGGCAACATCTTATCCAAACCACTGACTGACCCTTTACCAGGCCCTGTTTTAGCTGCCTCAGTCATCAAACGCTTTGGTAATTTATCGTCTTTATTGGTAAAGCCTGCGCGATTATTAAAGTCACGCTCCATATTCCAGATGCGCTCACCAATAGTGGTTAAGTTTTCAACAGTAAATTCATCTCCGCAAGCTGCCTGCAGTTGTGGTGCAACATCTGCCAAAGTCCATGCAAAGCTTGTAAAGATGCAAATCCCTGCTGAATCAAACGCTGCGGTTGCATCTTGGAATGCTTTCACCAATTCTGGTTTGCCATTGGTATCAGCAGGTTCAGTTTTGACAGGTATGCCAAGCACTTCTGATGCAATGGTGTAGCCCCGAAGATGGCAGGCTCCGCGATTAGATGTCGCATATGCCAAACCAATTCCTTGAATGACTCGGCCATCATATGCTGGGAATTCTTGGCCCTTAACGCTCATTGAAAGATCAGGATGTCCATACTTTTTCGTTAAACGAGCAGAACCAAGCCCCATCTCTTTTCCAAAACCAGTGCCTTCAGTAGTAATTTCAGCTAAATAACAAAGAGCCTTAGCTGAGCCAAAAGGAGCCTCGATTCCAATTTGCTCTTTTGTCAAAACACCCATTTCATAAAGCTCCATTACTGCACCAACAGTTGCTCCAAAGGAAATAGGATCTAAACCTTGCTCATTACATAACTGGTTAGCGTATTGCAATGTTTCTAAATCATTTACGCCATTAGCGGCTCCAAGGGCCCAAGCAGCTTCGTACTCAAGACCGCCAGATGCATGCATATGTTGCGGTTTATTTTCAATTGAGAAATGGGTGTCATCAATTTTTGAAATACGTCCGCAAGCAATCGTACAAGCAAAGCAAGCTTGATTTGTTACTAAATGAGGCTTGCCATCTGATTCACGCGGGGCCGCCATCGCTTCGGCAGATATATCCTTAGCACCTTCAAATTGAACATCCTGGTGATTGCGCGTAGGAAGGGCTCCCACTTCATTAATCACATTCATGAGCACTTGAGTGCCATAAGTTGGCAGTCCCTCTCCAGTGACTGCATGACCAGCCAATACAGCTTTACCTGCAGCAGTGGCAGCCATGAATGCTTTTGGATCTTTCAGGTTTCCAACGCCTTTAGTGCCTCGTACTGCAATTGCTTTCAAATTCTTGCTACCCATTACTGCTCCAACACCAGAGCGGCCAGCCGCACGATGTAGATCATTCACAATGGCAGCGTATAAAACCTGATTTTCTCCAGCACGGCCGATACACGACACTCTAATCTGTGGATCTTGATGTTTAATTTTGATGCTTGGTTCTGTTTCCCAAACAGATCTTCCCCATAAATCAGAAGCGTCTAATAATTCAACCTTATCATTTTCAATATATAAATACACGGGCTTAGGTGACTTCCCTTCAAAAATCACCATATCCCAGCCAGCCATCTTTAATTCAGCGCCCCAATAGCCGCCCGAGTTTGAGCAGGCAATGGCACCTGTTAGCGGTCCCTTGGTCACAACGGTATAGCGACCTCCAGTCGAAGCCATAGTCCCTGTCAAAGGGCCTGTTGCCCAAATAATTTTGTTCTCGGGAGAAAGGGGATCCACTTTTGGATCAAGCTCTTCAACCAAATACTTTGAAGCCAAGCCACGTGACCCCAAATACTCTTTAGCCCACTTCATATTGAGGGGTTCTGATTGGCAAGTGCCCTTGCTTAAATTAACGCGGAGAAGTTTTCCAGACCATGACATGATATTTTTCCTATGCTTTATTAGTTAGCGCTATCTTGATTGCCGAGCTTGTCGGCCCATTCACGCATTCTGTCTAAACCAGTCCAATCTGCATCTACATATGTAATGGCTTGTGTTGGACAGGCAGTTGCACAGGCTGGATCACCACCACAGAGATCGCACTTTTGCACCTTACCTGTATCTTGAACATAATTAATGGTTCCGAAAGGACAAGAGATAGTGCACACCTTGCAACCAACACAAGTGTCTTCAGAAACAACTTTTGCACCAGTCACCAAATCGACTCGAATAGCATCAACAGGGCATGCCTGCAGGCACCAAGCCTCATCACACTGGGTACAGGTGTAGGGAACTTTTTTACCGGTTTTATGAAACTCAAATACCTTAATACGGGATTTGGAGGTATTAAAAACCCCGTAGTGCTCATAGCTACAGGCCATTTCACACTGAAGACATCCAGTGCATTTGTCTGCGTTGATGTGCAGTGACTTTTGCATGCCGATTCCCCTTGCTAATAAATGCAATTTTTTGCATATAAGCTTAGATACTCAGCGAAAGTGCCCACTCCGCATAACTAGGGAAAGCCCTAAAAGCTGAGTGTAGTTCCAAAAGAAATGGGGGCAAGGCCCCCATCTAATCCAGTCTAAGAATTACGGTATTAGGCTAATGCACCACAGCAATTTTTGTACTTCTTGCCACTGCCACAAGGGCAGGGGTCATTGCGACCCACTTTAGGGCCAGTGCGGATGGGTGCTGGGGTAAGCTCAACTTCAGCTTGCTCAGGTACAGCAGCAAGAGTAGCTTGCGCTTCAGCATGTTGATATTTCACATCAGACAGTTTGGCTAGATCTTCATTCATTGATTCTGAAGCTTGATCTAACTCGCTAGCACTGCGAATCTGAACGGTCATGATGCTTTTAACAACATCATTTTTAATGACATCCAAGAGTTCGCCATATAACTCAAATGCTTCACGGCGATATTCCTGTTTAGGATCTTTTTGAGCGTAGCCACGTAAATGAATACCCTGACGCAAATGGTCTAAAGCGGCGAGGTGTTCGCGCCAATGCGTGTCTAAGCTGTACAAAAGTACGGAGCGCTCAAAGCCAGCAAAAGACTCACGACCGCATAAGTCCACCTTAGCGTCGTAAACATCCTTAGAGGCTTGCAATACACGCTCGACGATTTCAGAGTCTTCTACTGTGTCTGCGCTCTCAACCCACTTTTGTAGATCTACAGTGAGGCCCCACTCACTAGCGAGCACATTTTCTAGGCCAGCCAAGTCCCATTGTTCCTCCATTGATTCTTGTGGAACATATACCGAGCAGACTGCACGAAGCACATCATCACGTAAGTTGGCAACCAACTCTCCAACATCCTTACTTTCCAACACTTCATTTCTTAAACGATAGGTTTCTTTACGTTGGTCGTTGGCTACGTTGTCGTACTCTAATAATTGTTTACGAATATCAAAGTTACGTCCTTCAACCTTGCGCTGTGCTGACTCAATAGAACGAGTCACCATACCAGCTTCAATTGGCTCACCATCAGGCATCTTCAAACGCTCCATCACGGAACGAAGGCGTTCACCTGCAAAAATACGCAACAGAGGATCATCTAACGAAAGATAAAAGCGGGATGATCCTGGATCTCCTTGACGACCAGAGCGACCACGCAGTTGATTGTCAATTCGACGACTTTCGTGGCGTTCAGTACCAATAATATGCAATCCGCCAGCCGCTAAAACCTCGTCATGAATACCTTGCCACTCATCCTGGAGGACTTTAATTTTGGCGGCCTTCTCAGCGTCGGATAGTGATACATCGGATGCAAGCAAAGTGGATTGCTTGGCCACATTACCACCGAGCACAATATCTGTTCCGCGACCAGCCATATTGGTCGCAATCGTAATCATCTTAGGGCGACCTGCTTGCGCAATAATTTCTGCCTCACGTGCATGCTGTTTAGCATTCAAGACTTGGTGCGGCATTTTTTTCTGATTCAGCAAATTCGCGATCAATTCAGAATTTTCAATTGAAGTAGTGCCTACTAATACGGGCTGGCCACGCTGGTAGCAATCTTCAATATCCTTAATCACCGCATCATAACGCTCACGTGAAGACTTGAATATCTGATCTTGACGGTCTTTGCGCTGGCTAATTCTATTAGGAGGAATCACAACTGTTTCTAAACTGTAGATCTCCTTGAATTCATATGCTTCTGTATCGGCAGTACCAGTCATACCAGCCAACTTGCCGTACATACGGAAATAATTTTGGAAGGTAATGGTTGCTAAAGTTTGATTTTCATTCTGAATCGGTACGCCTTCTTTAGCTTCAACAGCTTGATGCAAACCATCAGACCAACGGCGCCCTTGCATGAGGCGTCCAGTAAATTCATCAACAATGATCACCTCATTGTTTTGCACTACATAATGTTGATCGCGGTGAAATAAAGAATGGGCACGCAAAGCAGCATATACGTGGTGCATTAAGGTGATATTTTGTGGCGCATACAGAGAGTTACCATCATTAAGGGCGCCTAACTGCACTAATATCGCCTCTGCCTTGTCATGGCCTTGCTCAGTCAGATATACCTGCTGTGACTTTTCATCTACCCAATAATCACCAGGCTTTTCAACGCCAGTGCCATCTGACTTTTCTTCGCCAATTTGAAGTTCTAAATAGGATGGGAGGGAATTGATCTTGAGATATAGATCTGTCTGATCATCCGCTTGGCCAGAAATAATTAATGGTGTGCGCGCTTCATCAATCAATATCGAGTCGACCTCGTCAACAATTGCATACGCTAAACCGCGCTGCACACGCTGACCTGCATCTTGCACCATGTTGTCGCGCAAGTAATCAAACCCAAATTCATTATTGGTACCGTAGGTGATGTCTGCGGCATAAGCAGCCTGCTTAGTAGTGTGCTCCATCTGCGAGAGATTGATGCCCACCTGCATACCTAAGAAGTTATATAAGGTTGACATCCACTCGGCATCTCGCTGCGCCAAGTAATCGTTGACTGTAACGACATGGACGCCCTTACCTGTGAGCGCATTTAAATACACAGGGAGAGTCGCGGTTAAGGTTTTTCCTTCACCGGTACCCATTTCAGCAATCTTGCCTTGGTGCAAGGCTAAGCCGCCGATGATCTGCGCGTCAAAATGGCGCATTTTCATGACGCGAACGCTTGCTTCACGAACCACAGCAAATGCTTCAGGCGCAATATCGTCCAAAGATTCACCAGCAGCTAGGCGTGCTTTAAATTGCTCAGTTTTTGCAACCAATGCAGAATCATCCAAAGCTTGCAGGCTAGGCTCAAAAGCATTGACCTTGGCAACTACTTTGCGATACTGCTTTAAGAGGCGGTCGTTACGACTGCCGACCAGGGTTTTAAGAAGACCGATTACCATGGGATATAGAAGAAAATGAAGACCTTGAGTTTATCACCCGCATCCCCTTTTTATGAACTTTGCCCCTAAACCAAAACGTAGTCAAACTGCCCATGAATGGGTTGATTACCTTAGAGAATCTGAAGGCTTGGGGGGTATTTTGGCCAAGACTGAAGACCTGGCTAAACTCAAATCCACATTAGGCCGAGCCTTATCAGCACTAGATTTGGGTCAATTTAGTCAAAAAATCGAGCCAGGATGGCGACAAGGAGGTCAAAATGAACTCTACTTACTGGTGACTAGTGCCAGCGTTGCCACTCGATTGCAGCAAGTTTTACCTAGTTTAATCAATGAGTTAGCAAAAAATGGCTTGGTTTGCAGTGGGATAAAAGTGCAAGTGAAGCCAAGCCCTCCAAACTGGGACATCCAGTCCAGAGCGGAAGCCCGAACCCCACGCAAACCTACGGGATTAAATGCGGTTGCAAGATCATCTTGGGAAGGCTTGCTCGACAAATTAGCCCCAGACTCGACTCTTCGTAAAGCGGTTGAAAAATTACTGCAAAACAAACCTAAGTAATTGAGAAGAAATTCTCAGAAAAAGAGGGGTTGACTCTCTTGGGAGTATGCCTCTGGCGCCTTATTAATCGGGAAGGTGCTGATCTCGTACGAACTAGGGTCTTCTAGTAGCTTGCGTAACAATGCGTTGTTAAGTGCATGACCTGACTTTTCAGCAACATAGGCACCAATAATTGGGTGTCCAACTAAATACAAATCTCCAATCGCATCCAGAATTTTGTGGCGCACAAATTCATCTTCATAACGCAGTTCTTCGTTATTCAAAATACGATGTTCATCTAAAACAATTGCATTATCCAAACTACCACCGCGTGCTAAACCCATTTCACGCAAGGCTTCTACTTCATGAGCAAAGCCAAAGGTACGCGCACGACCAATTTCGCTGCGATAGGCATGCTCAGCAAAATCTACAATAAAACGCTGACCAGTTTTATCCAAAGCAGGATGCTTAAAGTCGATTGTGAAATCTAATTTAAATCCAAAGAATGGTTCTAAACGAGCCAGCTTATCGCCTTCACGAACTTCAACCGGTTTCTTGATCACTACAAACTGTCTTGCAGCATCTTGCTCTACGATGCCAGCAGATTCGATTAAGAATAAGAAGGAAGCAGCGCTCCCATCCATAATAGGAACCTCTTCGCCATCTAGCTCAATCAACAAATTATCTAAACCTAGTCCTGCACAGGCGGAAAGTAAATGCTCGACAGTAGAGACTCTGACGCCATCTTTTTGTATCACTGAAGCTAAGCGGGTATCGCATACTGCCAGTGCAGTGGCAGGCACCACCGACGGCTCTGGAGTATCCGTACGAACAAATTGAACCCCTGAATTTACTGGTGCAGGCTTAATCGAAATCGTCACCTTACGACCAGAATGCAAACCAATCCCTACGGTCTTCACCGGAGTAGCAATGGTTCTTTGTTTCATCATGGTCATATCTCTAAATTCAGGGGGAATAAATTACAGCTTTTTCAGAATTGAAGCTGCGTCGCTTACTTCAAACTTACCAGGAGCTTCGCGATCCAAAGTTTTAACAACACCATCTTCAACAATCATGGCATAACGATCAGAGCGCACACCCAAACCACGGGCAACTAAATCTAACTCCAAGCCCATCTTTTTGGTGAACTCTCCGCTACCGTCACCCATCATGCGAATTTTTTTACCTACTTTTTGGTCGCGTCCCCATGCACCCATTACGAATGGATCATTCACAGAAATACACCAAATCTCATCAACTCCTTTTGCCTTGATTGCATCGTAATGCTCAACATATCCAGGAACATGCTTAGCAGAGCAAGTTGGCGTAAATGCACCAGGCAAGGCAAAAATAACAATTTTTTTACCAGCAACCAATTTATCAACTTCAAAAGCATTGGGGCCTAAAGCGCAGCCTTCACTCTCTTCATTAAAAAATTCATACAAAGTGGCATTCGGTAATTTTTGTCCAACAGTAATCATGACATCTCCAATAAGTAGTTGTTAGTAGTATGCCAACGCAAGCGCGGGATTCGTCGTCCGGAGGGGCGCCGCGCTGGCATTTTGCAACTATCTATTGTATTGAGCAGTCAATTAATCTGCTTGTTTACGTAAAAAGGCTGGAATCTCATAGTAATCAGCCCCCTTATCAAGCATGGTTTTTGCCTGAGGAGAGCTATCTGCACCCAAAGTTGGGGCAGGAGCTGCCTCGCGGGAATTACGAAACACCCGTGGCAAATCATATTGACTGTAATCAACCGCGCCTGCAGCAGCTGATTGTGCTGGCAAGGAAGATAGACCCCCTACCATAGCTGCACTAGCGCCTAAAGCTGAATCCATACTTACTTTAGTCATAGCGGCAGAAGGGCTGGCAGGAGCAAAACTATTGAGATCAGCCATTGTTGGCATTGCATCATGCGTACCAGTAGCTTGTCTCCAAACAACTTCTGGTTGATGCGCTTGACGAGCTTGTGGATTATTTAAACCAGTAGCGACAACCGTCACTCTTAATGCATCACCTAGACTGTCGTCATACACGGTACCAAAAATAACGGTTGCATCATCAGCAGCATAACCACGAATAGCAGCCATTACCTCACGTGTTTCTGATAGCTTCAATGAACGACTGGCCGTAATGTTGACCAATACACCACGTGCACCTGACAAATCAACGCCTTCAAGCAATGGAGATGCTACGGCAGCTTCAGCAGCTAAACGGGCACGATCCATACCCGATACAGTTGCTGTACCCATCATGGCTTTGCCCTGCTCGCCCATAACTGTCTTCACATCTTCAAAGTCAACGTTGATTAAACCCTGAACATTGATGATTTCTGCAATACCAGAAACAGCGTTATGCAATACATCATCTGCACAAGCAAAGGCCTTATCAAACTCAGCGTCTTCTCCCATGACTTCAAACAACTTCTCGTTGAGAACTACGATTAATGAATCTACATAGGATTCGAGCTCGGAAGCACCGCTCTCAGCAACCTTCAAACGCTTCACACCTTCAAAGTCAAAAGGTTTGCTAATAACGCCGACAGTGAGAATACCCATTTCTTTTGCCACTTGTGCCACGATTGGAGCAGCACCAGTGCCCGTACCACCTCCCATACCAGCAGTGATGAATACCATATGTGCACCTTGCAATGCATCAGCTATACGCTCACGCGCTTCGATAGCTGCAGAGGCGCCAATTTCTGGTTTTGCACCAGCACCTAATCCGCTAGAGCCCAGTTGCAAATTCACAGATGCTTCAGAGCGCTGCAATGCGCCTGCATCGGTGTTCATGCAAATGAACTCTACGCCATTTACACCACGACGGATCATGTGCTGAACGGCATTGCCGCCTGCACCACCAACTCCAACCACTTTAATCATGGTTTTGCCAGCAGTATCTTGATCTAACATTTCAAATTCCATATACCC
>CANIMS010000011.1 GCA_947468785.1 Betaproteobacteria bacterium | reverse complement strand
TTACTTAATTCCAAAGCAGATTAAAAACAATGGTCTGAAAAAGGATGAGCTGAAAATTGAAGACAGTGCTGTGCGCAGCATGATCCGCTATTACACTCGTGAGGCTGGCGTCCGCTCATTGGAACGTGAAATTAGTAAAATCTGCCGCAAAGTAGTGAAGCTTTTGCTTCTGAAGAAAGAAGCAGCGCCGATAGTGGTGAATGCGGATAACCTTGAAAAGTTTCTCTCTGTTCGTATGTATGATTTTGGTTTAGCCGGCAAGGAGAATCAAATAGGACAGGTAACGGGTCTTGCATGGACAGAAGTGGGCGGCGATCTATTAACGATTGAGGCCGCCACGATGCCTGGTAAAGGTGTCATTACTCGTACCGGATCAATTGGCGATGTGATGAAAGAATCAGTAGAGGCTGCGCGGACTGTAGTGCGGTCCAGAGCGCGACTACTAGGAATTGCTGATGAATCTTTTGAAAAGAAAGATATTCATATTCACTTCCCTGATGGCGCCACTCCAAAAGATGGTCCATCAGCTGGTATTGCCATCACAACTGCGTTAGTTTCTGTGTTTACAGGAATACCGATTCGTTCTGATGTAGCAATGACTGGAGAAATCACGCTACGCGGAGAAGTTTTGCCGATTGGTGGCTTAAAAGAAAAACTACTTGCTGCGCATCGAGGCGGCATTAAGTTGGCCTTGATCCCCGAGGAAAATGTCAAAGATTTAATTGATATTCCTGACAACGTCAAGAATGCCATTGAGATCGTTCCAGTACGCTGGATTGATAAAGTCTTAGAGCTTGCATTGGAGCGCATGCCAGAGGCTTTACCAGACCCTAGCCCTGAAGAGTTGGCTAAAAAGGCTGCTGAGGCAAGTAAAGCGAGCGAGAAGGTTTCTTCTGGAGATATCCTAAAGCACTAATAATTGGGTTGGGGTTACTGATGTATTTACCTTGTATTTTAGGGGGTCAGTGCATCGTAACCCTCTATTTTGTTCAATTAGGTTACAATCTCAGCTGTATTAATTTGGGGCGCTTAGCTCAGCTGGTAGAGCGTCTGCCTTACACGCAGAATGTCGGGAGTTCGAGCCTCTCAGCGCCCACCAAGTTTTTACTCTCTAATATGGCCTTTTTCAGGCATCTCAAGCACTGATCCTCTTGTGCCTAGTAAACTAGTGGTCTACATCATTTTTTACTAGCGAATCATTCCATGTTTGACACCATCCGCAAGCACCAAAGATTAATGCAATTTGCATTAATGCTGGTTATCGTTCCATCTTTTGCCTTTTTTGGAATCTCTAGCTACTCCGACTTTATAGATAAGGAAACGGACTTAGTTAAAGTTAACGGCAAGCCTATTACTGCCCAAGAAGTAGAGATGAACGCTAAACGTCAAGCTGAACGTGCTGGTGGTAATCTGCAAATTGCACAAAGTCTTCAATTTCGTCAGGCGGTTTTGAATGAGCTTTTGCAACAAAAAATTCTCGGCTTTGCTGCGACTGATTTGCGTTTACAAGTTGGAAAAGATGCGCTCATCAAAAGTTTGCAAAATATCCCCCAAATTAGAGCGCTTTACAAGCCTGATGGAAGCTTTGATGATGAAAGATTTAAGCAGCTCCTAGCGAATAATGGCCTTAACGAAGAGCAGTTTTATGCAAGCCAAGCTTATGATTTGAAGATCGGCCAGCTCTTAAATTCTGTTGCAAGAACAGAATTAGCCGCACCCAAAATGTCTGAGATTATTTCTGCTCTTTATGAAACTGAACGTCAAGTTCAGGCACTTCGATTCGATGCTAAAGATTATTTATCGAAGGTTAATCCCAGCCAGGAAGAGCTTCAAGCTTTCTATGATGCGAATGCTAAGCTTTTTGTAAGCCCTGATTTTGTAGATGTTGAATATCTTGTTCTCAGAGCTGACCCAAAGGAAGATGCTAAGGTTTTTAGTGAAAAGGCTGATCAATTTGCTAATTTAACTTATGACCAATCTGATAGTCTCAAGCCAGCGGCAGATAAGCTCAAATTAAGCGTTCAAAGTCAGAAGGGATTAACTCGTGGTGGAATGAGTTCCAACTCGAAGGATCATCCCCTTGCTAGCCCAAAGGTTGTGCAATCTTTATTTTCTGATGATGCAGTTAAGAATAAGCGCAACATCGAAGCGGTCCAAATTTCCCCAGGGGTTTTTGTATCGGCCCGCGTAGTGACATTTCATCCTGCACAAACCCTGCCTTTCAAAGAAGTCGCCAATGAAGTAAAGCGTCAAGTTAGTCAACGCGCTGCAGAAAAGTTAGCTATTGCAGCAGCATCAGAACGTTTTGCATCCATGCAAAAGGACCCAAAGTCTAATACCGGTTTTGCTAGCCCAATTTGGGTTTCACGTAATAAACCAGCTAATTTGGTCGGCCCTGCATTAGATGATGTTATGTCTATTAATCCTGAAAAGTTACCTGCGGTGGTATCGGTATCCAATCCGGGGGTTGGTACCACCCTGTATCGCATTGACCAAGTTCGTCAGCCGCCTGCAGGCGATGCTAAGGTCTATAAAGCCCAAGCTGCACAAATTCAGTCTCTTGCTGCTCAATCGGAGTTTGCTGGATTTATGTCCTTCTGGCGCGAGTCGGCTAAAGTCAAGATTATTAACCCACTTAAAGCAGCTAACACTGGTGCGGGTAGTTAATTACTAGCCTTACTTATTCTTTAATAGACTCTGGTAGGGCGTCATCGCATCCCAAACATTTTTAAAGAGCTGCATCTGCGCTTTTTCATTTGGGTGAATATTATCTGCCTGAAAGTAATCTTTTTGAGATGCAACCCCTTTCAAAAAGAAGGGTAATAACTCAATGCTTTCTTGAGTAGCTAATTTTGGATAGATTGATTTAAACTGATTTGTGTAGTCTTGCCCATAATTAGGCGGTATCTGAATTCCAAAGAGCAATACTTTTGCTCCCGATTGCTTGCTGATTTGAATCATCTTACGAAGATTTTTCTCAGTTTGTTCAATCGATAATCCTCTTAATGCATCGTTGGCTCCAAGTTCTAGCAGGACAATTCCTGGCTTCTTTTGCTGTAATAGAGCTGGTAGCCTTGCAAGACCGCCTGAACTTGTTTCGCCGCTAATACTGGCATTAAAGATACTCCATGGACTGGCTTGCTTTTGAAGTTGATCCTCGAGTAGCTTTACCCAGCCAGCCCCCCTTGTTATGCCATACTCGGCAGAGAGGCTATCACCTAGAACCAAAATGGTCGAATTTGCATGAGTCAATGTAACAATGCTCATAAACAGGCAAAATAGACCCAGATTTTTAAATCTTCTTACAAATGCGCAATTGCAAAATAGTGGATTCGTCATCTTAGGGATATAAAGCTTCGACATTTATGAGTAATTCAACCAAGGTTCTTAGTGCAAATCATTTAGGCAAACAGGTTATGTCTAGCGATGGCACACTAACTATTTTGCACGACATTTGCTTTGACCTCTATCAGGGTGAGAGTGTAGCCATTACCGGAAGCTCAGGGTCTGGAAAAAGTACCTTATTGAGTCTTTTAGCAGGTTTAGATACCCCTACGAGCGGAAACGTTGTCTTGATGGGGCAAGACCTCAATGAATTGAATGAGGATGGACGTGCAAGTCTAAGAGGGTCCCACGTTGGTTTTGTCTTCCAATCATTCCAATTGTTGCCCCACCTGAATGCTTTGGAAAATGTCATGCTTCCTGCTGAGTTAAGGGGTGATTTAGATGCTAATGAAAAGGCCTCTTTTTGGTTGGATAAAGTAGGGCTAAAAGATCGTCTGAAGCACTTTCCAAAGACTTTATCCGGCGGGGAGCAGCAGCGTGTCGCTTTGGCCCGTGCTTTCATTAATCGACCAGCCATTCTATTTGCAGACGAGCCTACTGGTAGCCTAGATGAAGCAAGTGGAAACCGGGTTATTGACCTCCTTTTTGACTTAAATCAGGCCAATCATTCAACTTTAATTTTAGTAACCCATGACCCAGCCTTAGCCAATCGCTGCCAACGCCAAATACAGCTTCAGGGTGGGAAATTACTGTAGGCAAAACCTTATAATCTAGGGATGTCTTTTTTCCACTTTTTACCCGGCGCCAATGCGCTCTCTCAATTCCGTCAACAAGGACTTTTGGCTTCCTTAGCCAAACAAGGGATCAATCTTGAGTCTATTGAAGCCCAGTATCTGCATTTTATTTGGTCAGATAAGGCGCTAACTCCAGAAGAAGAAGGGGTTTTAAAGAGCTTGCTGACCTATGGTCAAAAGTTCGTCTCGCAGACTCAAGGAGGCGGCAATTTATTTTCTAAAACAACGGATCAGCTTGCTGTTGTCATTCCACGCTTAGGCACTGTATCTCCATGGGCCAGTAAAGCAACTGATATCGCTCGCCAATGTGGATTAAATATTTTCCGTATAGAGCGCGGCATTCAATTTTCTTGGAAATGTAATAAACCAATAAGCACGGAACAAAATGCGCTTGTTTTAGCTGCTTTACATGATCGCATGACTGAAGCTGTGATTCCATCAGTCAATGATGCGAATGCGCTCTATCAGGTTCTCGAAGATCAGCCGCTACATCGTATCCCAGTATTAACTGAAGGTAGAGTTGCGTTAGAAAAAGCAAATCAAGAATTAGGCTTAGCACTTTCAGATGATGAGCTTGTCTACCTTACAGAGAGTTTTGTAAGGCTTGAACGCAATCCGAGTGATGTGGAACTCATTATGTTTGCGCAGGCTAATAGCGAACATTGTCGACATAAGATATTTAATTCCACTTGGACTATTGATGGCGATGATCAAGAGCGTTCATTATTTGCCATGATTCGCAACACGCATCAACTCAACCCCAAGGGAACGATCGTTGCTTATTCAGATAACTCTGCTGTGATGGCGGGTTGTGAAGTTGAAACATGGGCTCCTCAAGGGGCTGAGCATCGTTACGAGAAAGATACCCGCCTAGTTCATACCCTGATGAAGGTGGAAACCCATAATCATCCTACTGCTATCGCCCCATTTCCAGGTGCATCAACTGGTGCAGGAGGAGAAATCCGCGATGAAGGAGCCACGGGTATTGGCGGCCGTCCTAAGGCAGGTTTAACGGGCTTCTCAGTTTCTAACCTCAATATTCCTGGAACAGAAATGCCATGGGAAACCCAGATTTATGGGAAGCCAGAACGCATTGCTACTCCCTTGCAAATCATGATTGATGGTCCTTTGGGTGGAGCAGCATTTAATAATGAATTCGGCAGACCAATACTAGGCGGTTATTTCAGGGTATTTGAACAAACCTTAGGCGGCATTCGTCGTGGCTATCACAAGCCAATCATGATTGCTGGAGGTATTGGCAGCATTGAATCTATTCATACCGAAAAAAAGGCAATTCAAGCCGGTCATTTATTGATCCAACTTGGCGGGCCAGGAATGCGCATCGGTATGGGCGGTGCAACTGGAAGCTCCGTTGCTACTGGAACGAATACTGCAGATCTCGATTTCGATTCTGTTCAAAGAGGTAATCCAGAAATGGAGCGTCGTGCCCAAGAGGTTATTAATGCCTGTCGTGCAATGGGCAAGAATAATCCAATTGTTTCGATCCATGATGTTGGTGCTGGTGGATTATCAAATGCATTTCCTGAGTTAGCTGATGGGGCTGGATTAGGTGCAAAATTTAAATTGCGTAGCGTTCCCCTTGAAGAGAGCGGAATGAGTCCTGCAGAAATATGGTGCAATGAATCGCAGGAGCGATATGTTCTAGCTATCGAAGCTAAAGATTTAGATCTTTTTAAGGCTTTATGCGATCGTGAGCGTTGTCCATTTGCAGTTGTAGGTGAGGCAACTACTGAACGGCAGCTACTGTTAGATGACTCTAAACAGGATCCAGGAAGTGATGCGGCGCTACCAATTGATATGCCTATGGAAGTCCTGCTTGGCAAACCTCCCAGAATGCATCGAGATGTAAAGAGCGTACATCAAGAGTTTACAGAGCTAGATGTCACTGATGTAGATTTAGCTCAAGCTATTGCTTGGGTTCTACAACAGCCAACCGTTGCAAGTAAATCATTCTTAATTACGATTGGAGATAGAACTGTTGGCGGTTTAAATGCTCGTGATCAGTTTGTTGGCCCATGGCAAGTACCTGTTGCAGACTGCGCAGTTACATTGATGGACTATAAAGGCTATCGAGGCGAAGCCATGTCTATGGGTGAGCGCACTCCTATTGCAGTGATTGATGCTCCTGCAGCCGCACGGATGGCAGTTGGTGAGGCCATAAGCAATTTATTAGCTGCTGATATTACCCACCTAGAAGATGTCAAGCTATCCGCAAATTGGATGGCGGCCTGTGGTGCCCCAGGTGAAGATGCTAAGTTATATGACTCAGTAAAAGCGGTCGGCATGGAGTTGTGCCCAGCATTAGGAATTTCTATTCCAGTAGGAAAAGATTCTTTATCGATGGCTACAGAATGGAGTGACGGTGATCAATCTAAGAAGGTGATCGCGCCAGTTTCACTCATTATTTCTGCTTTTGCTTCTGTAATGGATGTACGCAAAACATCAACACCATTACTTCAACTCAAAAATCAAGACGGATCTGCGCTGGAAACGGAATTAATTCTCATTGATTTAGGTCGTGGCAAGAATCGTATGGCTGGAAGTATCTTGGCTCAGGTCTTAAACCAATCTGGTAAGTTCGCCCCCGACCTTGATAATCCAAATGACCTCAAGGCCATGGCTGCAGCCGTTATTGAGCTTCGGAAAGAAAATAAATTACTCGCCTATCACGATCGTTCTGATGGTGGGCTTTTGGCCTGTATAGCAGAGATGGCGTTTGCTTCGCATATCGGTATTTCGATTAATGTAGATATGATTGCTGTTGATGTAGGCCAGGAGCCTGATCATGGTGATGCAAAGAATTGGGCGCAACAAGTATCCGGACGTCGTCACGAGCAAACAATACGGGCACTTTTCAATGAAGAGCTTGGAGCAGTTATTCAAGTCCGCAGAGAAGACCGTGACGCAGTCTTTGCGATTTTGCGTAAATTGGGCCTGAGTGCCAATAGTCATGTTATTGGTAAGCCTAATACCAATGGTCGTATTGAGATTTGGCGTGATGCCAAGAATATCTTTGCAGAGCCCCGTGAAGTTCTGCAAAAGATGTGGACTAATACTAGTTACCAAATAGCTCGCTTGCGTGATAACCCAGCATGTGCCGACTCTGAGTTTGCTTTGCTTGATCACTTATCTGATCCTGGCATGTCACCTAAATTGACGTTTGATGCTGCGCAAGATATTGCTGCACCCTTCATCTCTAAAGGGGCTCGTCCTAAAGTAGCTATATTACGAGAGCAGGGCGTTAACTCTCATGTAGAGATGGCCTATGCAGTGAACTGGGCTGGCTTTGATAGTTTTGATGTGCATATGTCTGATCTTTTAGGCGGCAAAGCTAGGCTAGATGATTTCCGTGGACTAATTGCTTGCGGTGGCTTCAGCTACGGAGATGTTCTTGGTGCTGGCGAAGGTTGGGCTAAAACCATTTTATTTAATCAGCAACTACGGGATCAATTTTCTACCTTTTTCAACCGCCAGGATAGTTTTGCTTTAGGTATCTGCAATGGTTGCCAAATGATGAGTAATCTTGCCGAAATTATTCCTGGTGCAAAAGCCTGGCCTAAGTTCACTCGTAATCAATCAGAGCAATACGAGGCTCGTTTAGTTATGGCTGAGGTATTGAAATCGCCATCAATCTTTACTCAGGGTATGGAAGGTAGTCAGCTACCAATTGCTATTGCGCACGGCGAGGGCTTTGCAAACTTCAGCCAACAAGGCAGCCTAAATGACATTGGACAACAAAGCTTAGCCACTTTGCGCTTTGTTGATCACCAAGGCAATCCAACTGAAGTTTATCCAATGAATCCGAATGGTTCCCCTGCTGGATTAACTGGTGTGACTACACCGGATGGACGATTTACAGTCATGATGCCTCATCCAGAACGGGTATTTCGCTCTGCACAAATGAGTTGGTGTCCACCTGAGTGGCTTGATACACCTGATGGTGCCAGCCCCTGGTTGCGTCTATTTAGAAACGCACGTCTTTGGGCTAATTAATTTTGTTTGCAATGGAGCCGGTAACGTTTTCGGAAAGTGGCGGTATTCGTTATTTACATTTTGGTAGTGAATTAATTCAGGGGGCAATGCGTATTCGTGACCCAGATGAAATCTACCTTGAATACAATCAGCAAATGATGGCTTGGCTGCTATTTCTGGAAACTAAACCAGGAATGAAGGTTGCACAGCTGGGCCTTGGCACGGGAGCTCTAGCAAAATTTCAGCATCGTTATTGCCCTGCAGTTAAAACTACCGTTATTGAGCTGAATTCATCAGTCATTGTAGCGGCGAGAGCTATGTTTTTTATGCCTGACGATGATCGTAAACTCGAGACAATCCAGGCGGATGCCAAAATATTTGTCAGGACTAAAAAAAATAAGGAGCAGTTTGACGCAGTTCAGGTTGACCTGTATGACGCTATCTGCGACGGTCCTGCAGCAAGTTCCTTAGATTTTTATAAAGGCTGCTTCAATATTCTGAAGGAGCCTGGTGTCATGACCGTAAATCTATTCTCTCGCCATCCAAGTTTCAAGATCAACCTGAAGAATATTTGTGAGGCATTTGGGAACCGTGTTTTATTGTTTCCAGAATCGCACGATTGCAATGTGGTGGCTATGGCTTTTAAAGGTCCTAGACTTGAGGCTGAATGGCAGGATGTTGTTAAACGAGCCAAAGTGATAGTAGATAAAACCGGCCTACCAACCAACAAGTGGGTATCAGGTATCCGTCGTGAAAATATACGACAGGAAGCAATGCTCTCGATTTAAGAAGTTAAAAAATGAAAAAAGGCGACCAATTGATCGCCTTTTTGATTTACCCAACTTTTACCACATTGGGACAGAGCGGCTACACCTCAACAGTGTCTGCAACATCACTAAATGACTTGATTTTGTCAAAGCTCATATATTTATATACATCGCTCGCCTTTGCATCAAGAGCCTTCACTTGCTCTAGGTATTCACTAGGAGTCGGTAGACGACCCAAAAGGGCAGCTACAGAAGCCAATTCAGCAGAAGCTAAATATACGCGGGTATCAATACCTAGGCGGTTAGGAAAGTTCCGAGTTGAGGTAGAGACCGCAGTAGAGCCTTTGCGGATTTGAGCTTGATTACCCATACAGAGTGAGCAACCAGGGCTTTCCATCCGTGCACCTGCTGCGCCCAACATACCGTAGTAACCCTCTTCCATGAGGATCATGGCATCCATCTTAGTCGGAGGTGCTACCCATAAACGGGTTGGCATATCTTTTTTGCCTTGTAATACTTGTCCGGCGGCGCGAAAGTGGCCGATATTAGTCATGCATGAGCCAATAAAGACTTCATCAATCTTGTCACCAGCAACTTCAGATAATATTTTTACATCATCTGGATCGTTAGGACATGCAAGAATGGGTTCTTTGATTTCATCGATATTGATTTCGATAATCTCGGCATAGTCAGCATTTTCATCAGCTTTTAGCAGTTGTGGATTCGCAATCCAGGCTTCCATAGCTTTAATGCGACGACCAAGCGTACGCTTGTCTTCGTAACCATTAGCAATCATCCACTTCATTAAAGTAATGTTGGACTTCATGTATTCGATGATGGGCTCTTTATTCAGATGAACAGTGCATCCGCCAGCGGAGCGTTCGGCAGAAGCATCTGATAATTCAAATGCTTGTTCAACTTTTAGATCTGGCAAGCCTTCAATTTCGAGAATGCGACCAGAAAAAATATTCTTCTTACCTTGTTTTTCAACTGTGAGTAAACCTCTTTTGATTGCATACAAGGGAATGGCATTAACAAGATCACGTAACGTGATGCCAGGCTGCATTTTTCCTTTGAAACGAATCAATACAGATTCAGGCATATCCAAAGGCATCACACCTGTCGCAGCCGCAAAAGCGACTAAGCCAGAGCCAGCAGGAAAAGAAATACCAATCGGAAAGCGAGTATGGCTATCACCACCAGTGCCACAGGTATCAGGCAGTAATAAACGATTTAACCAGCTATGAATGACGCCATCACCTGGACGCAAAGCAACTCCACCACGATTCGTCATGAATGGAGGTAACTCATGTTGTGTACGGATATCGACTGGTTTTGGATAAGCAGAAGTATGGCAAAAAGATTGCATCACGAGGTCAGAAGAGAATCCTAGGCATGCCAAATCTTTTAATTCATCACGAGTCATTGGGCCCGTCGTATCTTGTGATCCAACAGTTGTCATTCGAGGTTCGCAATACGTACCAGGGCGAACACCTTGACCCTCTGGCAAGCCGCAAGCTCTACCAACCATTTTTTGGGCCAAGCTGAAACCTTTTTTGTTGTCAGGCGGACTTACAGGTACGCGGAAGTCAGTCGAAGCGGGCATTCCTAGGGCTGCACGTGCCTTGGCAGTTAAACCACGACCAACGATTAATGGAATACGCCCACCTGCACGCACCTCATCAAGAATCACAGGTGACTTAAGAGCAAAGCTTGTAATTTCCTTGCCATTTTTAAATACCTTTCCTTCATAGGGGCGCAATTCAATTTCATCACCCATATTCATTTGAGAAACATCTAGCTCAATTGGTAAGGCTCCAGAATCTTCCATAGTATTGAAGAAGATAGGAGCGATATTGCCACCTAAGCAGACTCCACCGAAACGCTTGTTAGGTACAAAGGGGATGTCTTGGCCTGTCCACCAAAGTACTGAATTGGTAGCAGATTTGCGTGAAGAGCCAGTTCCTACAACATCTCCCACATAAGCAATTTGGTTACCCTTTTTTTGCAAAGCTGCAATCTGCTTCATAGGGCCGCGAACTCCAGGCTCGTCTGGCTCAATTCCTGCTCGCTGATTTTTGAGCATGATGGTGGCATGCAGTGGAATATCTGGACGACTCCATGCGTCTGGAGCTGGGGATAGATCATCTGTATTGGTTTCGCCTGTCACTTTGAAAACAGTGAGCTTCATATTTTCTGGAACTGCAGGACGAGTTGTAAACCATTCTGCATCGGCCCAACTCTTCATTACTGCTTTCGCATTCGCATTCCCTTTTTCTGCAAGCTCTTGTACATCGTTAAAGTAGTCGAACATTAAAAGCGTTTTCTTTAACGCTTCAGCTGCGGTGGTGCCGCATTCAGCGTCAGATAACAATTCGACCAATGGTTTAATGTTGTAACCACCGAGCATGGTGCCAAGAAGCTCGGTTGCTTTGATTTTTGAAATCAAAGGTGATTTTTCTGTCCCCTTAGCAAGCGCATCTAAAAATTCCGCTTTTACTTTGGCGGCTTCATCAACGCCTGCCGGCACACGATGGCTAATTAATTCAACTAATTCCGCCTCTTTACCTGCAGGTGGATTTTTGAGCAATTTCACCAATTCTGAAGTTTGATCCTTGGTGAGTGGGAGGGCTGGAATGCCAAGGGCTGCGCGTTCAGCTACATGTGCGTTGTAAGCTTCAAACATGATGTTTCCTATGAGGTAAAGGTAATCTAAAAGTCATCAATAGACATGCTAAATGGAGAATTTCTCCCTACGCATTGATTATAGTTACTAAATTGAGTCTTATATAAGAGTTTATAACCCTAAAAATGCCTATAAATTGGGCATTAATGCTTTTTAAGGGGCTTGGGGGCTTATTTGACCTGCGGGCTTAAAGAAGCCTTTCTTCCTTTAAGGCCCATACTAAAGCAATCACCCAACCGATTAATGACCATCCTAAAAACAGATTTAGGGCAAAGATAGCTCCTGTATTGGCCCGCTTTCTATTAAATGCGATTGCAAAGGGGAGAAAATAGAAGATGGAGAGAAGGGTAATTAAAACCGCAAAAATCAGGCGCATTAGGTCGTAAAACAGAAGAATTTGAGGGATTGACCTCCCATATTACCGATTTTGAAATTTCCATGGGAATTTTGGGTGTCGTTATAATTACTTTTTCCAACAGAGCTTAAGCGATGACCAAATACGTTTTTGTCACTGGTGGTGTGGTTTCTTCCTTAGGGAAAGGAATTGCAGCTGCCTCGCTTGCCGCGATTCTCGAATCACGCGGCCTGAAAGTCACCCTCCTAAAATTAGATCCATACATCAACGTTGATCCTGGCACGATGAGCCCCTTGCAACATGGGGAAGTTTTTGTGACCGAAGATGGAGCAGAGACTGACCTTGACCTTGGTCACTATGAGCGCTTCGTATCCGCGAAAATGCGCAAGAGCAATAATTTCACTACCGGTCAGATTTATGAGTCAGTTATTAGTAAAGAGCGGCGTGGCGAGTATCTAGGAAAAACTGTTCAAGTCATTCCGCATATTACTAACGAGATACAGGCTTTCGTAGAGCGGGGTGCTAAAGCGAGTCACGATGGCAAGGCGGATATTGCGATTTGTGAAATTGGCGGTACTGTTGGCGACATTGAATCACTTCCTTTTTTAGAGGCAGCAAGACAGATGAGCTTGCGTTTACCGCCTCACAGCTGCGCCTTTGTCCATTTGACCTTGGTGCCGTTTATTAGCAGTGCTGGCGAGCTCAAAACAAAGCCTACACAACACTCTGTTCAAAAATTACGTGAAATTGGCATCATGCCTACAGTTTTGCTTTGCCGTGCAGATCGCCCCATTCCTGAGGATGAGCGTGCAAAGATTTCTCTGTTTTCAAATGTTAGGGAAGAGGCTGTTATTTCTGTATGGGATGTAGATACGATTTATAAGATCCCTGAAATGCTACATGCTCAGGGTATGGACGATTTAATTTGTCGTGAATTAGAAATAAACGCTCAAGCTGCTGATTTGTCTGTATGGGCCAATTTGGTTTATGAAATGGCTAATCCTCAGTATGAAGTGACGATTGGCATGGTTGGCAAATACGTTGAGTTGACAGAATCCTATAAATCATTGATTGAAGCACTGCGTCATGCTGGTATTCATACTCATACAAAAGTAAACATCAACTACATTGACTCTGAGCTGATAGAAAAAGAAGGTGTAGATTGTTTAATGAAATTAGACGCGATCTTAGTTCCTGGAGGTTTTGGCAAAAGGGGTACAGAAGGGAAGATATCAGCGATTCGCTATGCAAGAGAGAATCAAATTCCTTATTTAGGAATCTGCTTGGGAATGCAGTTGGCGGTAATTGAATTTGCGCGCCATGTGGCGAATATTGCTAATGCGAATAGTACCGAGTTTGATCCTCAAGCTGAAAATCCAGTGGTTGCCTTAATTACAGAGTGGATGGATCGCGAAGGTCGCGTTGAAAAGCGTAGCAATGAATCTGATCTTGGAGGTACGATGCGTCTAGGCTCGCAGCGTTGTCCTGTTAAGACTGGAACCTTGGCACACGATATTTATGGTTCAGAAGTGAATGAACGCCACCGTCATCGCTATGAAGTTAACAATACTTATGTACCCAAGCTTGAGAAATCAGGATTAATTATTTCTGCTAGAACACCCAATGAGTCTTTGCCGGAAATGATGGAGTTACCCGATTCTATGCATCCATGGTTTTTTGGAGTGCAATTTCACCCTGAATTTACATCGACCCCACGAGATGGTCATCCCTTATTCTCTGCATTTATTAGCGCAGCTCTAGTTCATCACAGCGCTACGTTAAAGCAAGTTGCCTAAGAGGACTCTATGAGCACTTTTAAACTATGCGGTTTTGATGTTGGTTTAGACCATCGCTTTTTCCTAATAGCGGGTACTTGCGTAATTGAATCTGAGCAATCAGCACTTGATGTAGCAGGTCAATTAAAAGAAATTACTAGCGCCTTAAAAATCCCTTTTATTTACAAATCTTCCTTTGATAAAGCTAATCGGTCTTCAGGAAATTCATTTCGCGGCCTGGGAATGGAAAAAGGTTTAGAAATCCTGGCAAAAGTGAAGAAAGAGTTAGGCGTTCCTATCCTTACGGATGTGCATGATATTAGTGAGATTGCGGCTGTTTCAAAGGTTGTTGATGTAATACAGACCCCTGCATTTCTTTGTAGGCAAACAGATTTCATTCGCGCTTGTGCGCAAAGTGGCAAACCAGTGAATTTCAAAAAGGGTCAATTTCTTTCCCCTCATGAAATGCTGAATGTTATTGAGAAGGCAAGGGCAGCCGCCGCTGAAATGAATCTTCCTGATCAATTCATGGTTTGCGAACGTGGCGCCTCATTTGGTTACAACAACTTGGTATCGGACATGCGTAGTCTTGCTATTCTTCGCTCTACCAATGCACCAGTTGTTTTTGATGCAACCCATTCAGTTCAACTGCCCGGGGGACAAGGTAATTCTAGCGGAGGTCAACGTGAGTTTGTGCCAGTTTTGGCTAGGGCTGCTGTAGCGGTAGGCATTAGTGGTTTATTCATGGAAACGCACCCTGATCCTGCAAATGCCTTATCGGATGGCCCTAATGCCGTTCCATTGCATCGGATGAAAGAATTATTGGAATCCCTCGTCGCGATTGATTCAGTAATTAAAGAAAAGCATTCTTTTTTAGAAGATAGTTTTAAGTAATAGATATTAAAGTCCCCATTTCGTATTGTTTTAAGGAGAAGGTGCATGAGCGCCATTGTTGACATCATCGGTAGAGAAATTTTAGATTCGCGTGGAAATCCAACGGTAGAGTGTGATGTATTACTCGAGTCTGGAGTGATGGGTCGCGCAGCCGTGCCATCAGGCGCATCCACAGGCTCACGCGAAGCAATTGAATTACGCGATGGAGATAAAGCGCGATATTTAGGTAAGGGTGTTCTCAATGCCGTTCAAAATATCAACATTGAAATAGCTGAATCGATATTAGGCCTAGATGCTAGCGAGCAAGCCTTCTTAGACCACACTCTAATTGAGTTAGACGGTACACATAACAAGGCCAGGCTCGGCGCAAATGCTACTCTTGCTGTTTCTATGGCTGTAGCCAGAGCCGCAGCTGAGGAGGCTGGTTTGCCCTTGTATCGCTACTTTGGCGGCTCAGGTGGAATGCAATTGCCTGTACCAATGATGAATATTGTTAATGGTGGGGCACATGCAAATAACAGCTTGGACATTCAAGAGTTTATGGTGATGCCTGTTGGAGCCCAGAACTTTCGAGATGCCTTGCGTTGTGGCGCTGAAATTTTTCATGAGTTGAAAAAAATCTTAGGATCCCAGGGAATGCCGACCTCAGTAGGTGATGAGGGTGGTTTTGCACCGAACTTCAAGAGCAACCATGAATGTTTACAAACTATTCTAAAAGCAATTGAAGGTGCTGGTTATCAAGCCGGAGAAGATGTCTTGTTAGCTTTGGATTGCGCTGCTAGTGAGTTCTATAAAGATGGAAAATATCACCTATCTGGAGAAGGGCTGCAATTATCATCCAGCGAGTTTTCAGACTATCTAGGGCAACTATCAGATCAGTTCCCAATTGTATCGATTGAAGATGGGATGCATGAAAGTGATTGGGATGGATGGGCTGATATTACAAAAAAATTGGGCAAAAAAATTCAATTAGTTGGGGACGACCTTTTTGTTACCAACACACGCATCCTAAAAGAAGGCATTGAAAAAGGTATAGCGAATTCAATTCTGATTAAGATTAATCAAATTGGAACTCTTACTGAGACCTTTGCGGCAATTGAAATGGCAAAGCGGGCTAATTACACTGCTGTAATTTCACATCGCTCAGGCGAAACGGAAGATAGCACTATTGCTGATATCGCAGTGGGAACGAATGCAGGACAGATTAAAACAGGATCCTTATCTCGCTCAGATCGTATTGCAAAATACAACCAATTACTTCGCATTGAGGAAGATTTAGGTGATGTCGCAAGCTATCCTGGTAAATCTGTTTTTTATAACCTTAAACGTTAACGAAGCCTCTACCACCATTAGATTATGCGCATAGTCATCTACTCAATGCTGGTATTGCTGATAGCAATCCAATACCCGCTTTGGTTGGGTAAAGGTGGCTGGATCAAGGTCTATGAAATGGAGAAGCAGGTAGAGCTTCAAGAGGCTAAAAATAGCCTCTTAGCACTACGCAATGCCAAGTTGGCGGGTGATGTTAAGGATCTGAAAGATGGCACTCGTGCTATTGAAGAGCGCGCTAGAGTCGAGCATGGATTAATTAAGGAGGGAGAGTTTTTTG
>CANIMS010000010.1 GCA_947468785.1 Betaproteobacteria bacterium | reverse complement strand
TTCTCTCTAATAAAAATAAACCTCTATATAACTACTTCAAGCAATTATTTGCGCAAGTGACCAATCCTCCGATTGACTCTATTCGTGAAAACATGGTGATGTCTTTGGTGTCATTCATTGGGCCAAAACCCAATTTACTAGATACCAATAATATCAATCCACCGATGCGTCTAGAAGTAAGTCAGCCTATTTTGGATTTTGAAGACATCACCAAGATCCGTCATATTGGTCATTACACCAACGGTAAATTCCGCTCTTACGAATTAGACATTTGCTACCCAGCTTCATGGGGTAAGGCTGGAATTGAAGCGCGTCTCGCATCTTTATGCGCTGAAGCAGCTGATGCTGTGCGATCTGGTTACAACATCTTGATCGTGAGCGATCGTCAGGTTGACGAGAAGCATGTAGCAATTCCGGCTTTGCTAGCGACCTCTGCAATTCATCAACATCTAGTGCAAAAAGGCTTACGTACTAGCGTTGGTTTAGTGGTGGAAACGGGAAGTGCACGTGAGACGCATCACTTTGCGCTGCTCGCTGGTTATGGTGCTGAAGCAGTTCATCCCTACCTTGCAATGGAAACATTAGCTGAAATGGCTAAAGGCTTATCAGGCGATTTATCGCCCGAGAAAGCAGTGAAGAATTTCATCAAAGCAGTTGGTAAGGGCTTGCAAAAAGTGATGTCCAAAATGGGCATCTCTACTTATATGTCTTATACGGGCTCTCAGATTTTTGAAGCTATTGGCTTAAATCACGAAATCATCAATCAGTATTTCAAAGGCACCCCATCGAATGTTGGTGGAATCGGAGTATTTGAGGTGGCTGAGGAAGCTTTGCGCATGCATACCGCTGCTTTTGGCAATGATCCTGTATTAAGCAATATGTTGGATGCTGGTGGTGAATATGCTTTCCGTATTCGTGGTGAAGATCATATGTGGACACCAGACACGATTGCGAAGTTGCAGCACTCTACTCGTATTGGTGCAGAGAAGGGCTATCAGACTTATAAAGAGTACGCTAACATCATTAACGATCAAACCAAACGTCAAATGACTTTACGGGGTTTATTTGAATTTAAGATTGATCCTGCAAAAGCGATTCCATTAGATGAGGTTGAGTCTGCAAAGGAAATCGTTAAACGTTTTGCAACGGGCGCGATGTCTCTGGGTTCTATTTCGACTGAAGCGCATGCAACATTAGCGATTGCGATGAACCGCATTGGCGGTAAGTCCAATACTGGCGAGGGCGGCGAAGATCCTAATCGCTACGTCAATGAGCTCAAAGGAATTCCAATTAAGAAGGGCGAAACACTAGCTAGTATTTTGGGTAGTGATGTGGTCGAAGCTAATATTCCTTTGTTGGATGGTGACTCATTGCGCTCGAAAATTAAACAAGTGGCTTCTGGTCGCTTTGGTGTCACTACTGAGTATTTGCGTTCAGCCGATCAGATTCAGATCAAGATGGCGCAAGGCGCTAAACCAGGTGAGGGCGGTCAACTACCCGGTGGCAAAGTTTCTGACTATATTGGGAAATTGCGTTTTTCTGTTCCAGGCGTAGGTTTAATTTCTCCGCCTCCACATCATGATATTTACTCGATTGAAGATATTGCTCAGTTGATTCATGATTTGAAGAACGTCAACCCAAAAGCAGATGTTTCTGTGAAATTAGTTTCTGAGGTCGGTGTTGGAACAGTTGCTGCTGGTGTTGCTAAAGCAAAAGCTGACCACGTTGTGATTGCTGGTCATGATGGCGGTACTGGCGCCTCCCCACTCTCTTCAATTAAGCATGCTGGTTCGCCATGGGAACTCGGTTTAGCTGAAACACAGCAAACACTGGTTCTCAATGGCCTACGTAGTCGCATTCGGGTTCAGGCTGATGGCCAGATGAAAACAGGACGTGACGTAGTCATCGGCGCTCTGTTAGGTGCTGATGAGTTTGGTTTTGCGACAGCACCATTGGTGGTTGAGGGTTGCATCATGATGCGCAAGTGTCATTTGAATACCTGTCCTGTAGGCGTTGCTACTCAAGATCCAGAATTACGCAAAAAGTTTTCTGGAAAGCCAGAGCATGTAGTGAATTTCTTCTTCTTTATTGCAGAAGAAGCACGCGAGATCATGGCGCAATTAGGTATTCGTAAATTTGATGACTTAATTGGTCGAGTAGATTTGCTGGATACCCGCAAAGGCATCGAGAACTGGAAAGTCCATGGTTTGGATTTCAGCAAGATTTTCGCAGAACCTCAGGTTGCAGGTGATGTTCCGCGCTATCAAGTCCTCACACAAGATCATGGTTTGGGTAGTGCGCTCGACAATATCTTGATCGAGAAGAGTGAGCCTGCTCTAGAACGTGGTGAGAAGGTTTCTTTCATTGTTCCAGTCAAGAATGTGAATCGCACGGTTGGCGCCATGCTTTCTGGTGAAGTTGCTCAGCGCTATGGTCATGCAGGTTTGCCTGATGACACTATCCATATTCAATTAAATGGTACAGCTGGACAAAGCTTTGCTGCCTTCTTGGCGCACGGCATCACCTTAGACTTAGTGGGTGATGGCAACGACTACGTTGGTAAGGGTATCTCTGGCGGCCGCGTCATTGTGCGTGCTCCACATGAGTTCCGCGGTGATACAGCAAAAAATATCATTGTTGGAAATACAGTTCTTTACGGCGCAATAGCGGGTGAAGCCTTCTTTAATGGTGTTGCAGGAGAGCGTTTTGCAGTTCGTAATTCAGGCGCTACTACGGTGGTAGAGGGCACTGGAGACCATGGTTGTGAATATATGACTGGTGGAACTGTTGCGGTTCTTGGCACAACAGGCCGTAATTTTGCTGCAGGCATGAGCGGCGGTATCGCTTATGTTTATGACGAAGATGGCATGTTTGAAAAGCGCTGCAATACCAGCATGGCTAGCTTAGAAAAAGTATTGCCATCCGCTGAGCAGATCGCTAAGGTTCCTCAGTCTGATTGGCATGCCCCGGTTGATGTTAAAGACGGCGGCGAGCGTTTAACCGATGAGCAAATTTTAAAAGGCCTTATTGAGCGTCATTTCCGTTACACCGGTTCTGAGCGTGCTAAAGCACTGTTGGCGGATTGGGAAAATGCGCGCGCTCGTTTTGTGAAAGTTCTGCCAACTGAATACAAGCGTGCCTTGGGTGAGTTGTGGGAAAAAGCTCAGAAGAAAACGGTTGCTGCTTAATTAATACGGACATTAAGAAAAGATATTAAGGATTAGATATGGGTAAGGTCACTGGATTTATGGAATTTGAGCGCGTTGATGAAACATACGAAGCGCCCGTTAAACGACTCCATCACTACAAAGAATTTGTTGCTGCCTTAACCGATGAAGAAGCTAAGGTTCAGGGCGCACGTTGCATGGATTGCGGCATTCCGTTTTGTAATAGCGGCTGCCCAGTCAACAACATCATTCCAGATTTCAACGATTTAGTTTTCCATAATGATTGGAAGAATGCACTAGACGTTTTGCAATCTACCAATAACTTCCCTGAGTTCACAGGTCGTATTTGCCCTGCTCCTTGCGAAGCAGCTTGTACTCTAGGCATTAATCGTGCGCCTGTTGGCATTAAGTCAATTGAGCATGCCATCATTGATAAGGGCTGGGAAAGCGGTTGGGTTAAGCCTCAGCCACCCAAATCCAAGACTGGCAAAAAGATTGCCATTGTTGGCGGCGGTCCTGCTGGTATGGCCGCAGCACAGCAGTTAGCGCGTGTAGGTCATGATGTCACTATCTTCGAAAAGAATGATCGCATAGGCGGACTTCTGCGTTATGGCATTCCTGATTTCAAAATGGAAAAGTGGCTGATTGATCGCCGTGTTGAGCAGATGCAAGCTGAAGGTGTGAAATTTGAAACAGGCGTTTTTGTTGGCAAAGAAGCGATGGGCGCTGAAGTAAAAAATTATTCCACTAAGACAGTTTCTCCTGAGCAGTTGATGAAGGATTTTGATGCAGTCGTAATTACTGGCGGTGCTGAGCAACCACGTGATTTACCTGTACCGGGACGCGAATTATCGGGCGTGCATTACGCATTAGAGTTTTTGATTCCCCAAAACAAAGAAAATGCAGGCGACTTTAAGAATGAAATTCGTGCAACCGATAAACACGTTGTCGTGATCGGTGGTGGCGATACTGGTTCAGATTGTGTAGGCACATCGAATCGTCATGGCGCTAAACAGATTACCCAGTTTGAATTATTGCCACAGCCACCTGAAGAAGAGAATAAGCCTTTGGTATGGCCATATTGGCCAACGAAGTTACGCACCTCTTCGTCTCATGAAGAAGGCTGTGAACGTGATTGGTCTGTAGGAACCAAGCGTTTTGAAGGTAAAAATGGCAAAGTTGAAAAACTCATCGGTGTGCGTCTGGAGTGGAAAGACGGAAAAATGTCAGAAGTCCCGAATTCAGAGTTTGAAATCAAAGCAGACTTAGTTCTATTGGCAATGGGATTTGTATCCCCAGTTCAGCAAGTATTAAATGCTTTTGGCGTTGAAAAGGATGCTCGTGGCAATGCAAAAGCCACTGTAGAGGGTCAAAATGCTTATCAAACCAATGTTTCTAAGGTATTTGCTGCAGGCGACATGCGTCGCGGTCAATCCCTGGTAGTTTGGGCGATTCGTGAAGGCCGTCAATGTGCCCAAGCAGTAGACCAATATTTAATGGGGTCATCTGTTTTGCCCCGATAATACGGGGATATGAACAGTAGTCATTTGCGCCCTTTGGACCGACTAAAAAAAGCTGCTAGCGAAGTCGTCGTTTCAATCAAGGACGTCGACTTTTCTTACGCACCTGGTGAGCGTCAAATTTTGTCGGGACTCAATATGGAGTTTCGGCGTGGACAAGTCGTTGCAGTCATGGGCGGTTCTGGTTGCGGCAAGACGACCATTTTGCGTTTAATCGGCGGGCAATATACCGCTCAATCTGGCCAGGTTTTATTTGAAGGTCATGACATCGGCAAGATGAATGCAGCCGAGCTCATGGCAGCCCGTCGTCGCATGGGCATGTTATTTCAGTTTGGCGCACTGTTTACTGATCTTAGTGTTTTTGAGAATGTAGCCTTTCCTCTTCGTGAACATACCAACTTGAGTGAAGAGTTGTTGCGCTCATTGGTCCTCATGAAATTGAATGCAGTTGGTTTGCGCGGTGCTCGTGATTTAATGCCATCACAAATTTCTGGTGGCATGGCAAGACGTGTTGCACTTGCTAGAGCAATTGCTTTAGATCCACCACTCATCATGTATGACGAGCCATTCGCCGGTTTGGATCCCATTTCACTCGGTATTACAGCGCGCCTGATACGCGATTTAAATAATGCGCTTGGGGCAACCAGCTTGCTCGTGACTCATGATGTCGAAGAAACATTTGAAATCGCTGACTACGTGTACTTTATAGCGAATGGTCGTATCGGGGCTGAAGGTACGCCTGAAGAACTTAGTCATTCAACAGATCCATTTGTGAGACAGTTTTTAGATGCTGCGCCAGACGGCCCTGTGCCCTTTCACTACCCAGGTCAAAGCCTAGCAGAAGATTTTGGAGTCAAGATCTGATGTCAGTATTTTCTAAAGTGATCGATCTCCTAGGCGACCTAGGTTTTTTTATTCGTCGCAATATCAGCAATCTTGGCCATGCTGCACGTCTATTTTTTACAGTGATTGTGCGCTCAGGATTTTTACTGAAAAGACCTCGCTTAGTGGTCGATCAAATTTTGTTCGTTGGCAACCATTCCTTTGTCATCATTGCCGTCTCCGGTTTATTCGTTGGCTTTGTTTTAGGCTTGCAGGGTTACTACACTTTAAATCGTTATGGATCTGAGCAAGCTTTAGGTTTATTGGTTGCTTTGTCCTTAACCCGTGAGCTTGGGCCCGTGATTACTGCTTTATTGTTTGCGGGTCGCGCTGGAACTTCCTTGACTGCCGAGATAGGTTTAATGAAGGCTGGGGAACAATTAAGTGCAATGGAGATGATGGCAGTTGATCCATTGGCGCGCGTTATTGCACCACGACTTTGGGCCGGGATTATTTCTATGCCCATTCTGGCAACAATTTTTACTGCGGTTGGTGTGATGGGCGGTTACTTTGTTGGTGTGCCTTTAATTGGAGTGGATTCTGGAGCGTTTTGGGCACAAATGCAGGGCGGGGTAGACCTGTTTGCTGATATCGGAAATGGCTTAATTAAAAGTATTGTGTTTGGTGTAGCAGTGACATTTATCGCTCTTTATCAAGGGTATGAGGCTCGCCCAACGCCAGAGGGTGTTTCGCAGGCAACAACCCGTACGGTTGTGATTTCATCTTTAGCGGTTTTGGCTTTGGATTTCCTGCTTACCGCAATGATGTTTTCGAATTAGAAAGAATAAACTGAGGTTCTTATGAGAAAAAGTGCAATTGATGTTTGGGTCGGATTGTTTGTTGCCATCGGTTTATTGGCAGCATTTTTCTTGGCTTTAAAAGTTGGCAATATGAATGCCGTTTCTTTTGCTCCAACTTATAAAATTTCTGCCCGATTTGACAATATTGGCGGGCTTAAGCCACGCGCTCCAGTCAAGAGTGCTGGTGTGGTTGTTGGGCGGATTGCTAATATTTCATTTGATGACAAAACGTATCAAGCCACTGTTGTAATGACGATTGAAGATTCTTATAAGTTTCCAAAAGATTCTGCAGCTAAGATCTTGACCTCAGGTTTGTTGGGCGAACAATATGTTGGCTTGGAGGCGGGAGGTTCAGACGATATGTTGGCTGATGGCGGAAGGCTTACCCAAACGCAATCTGCAGTCGTCTTGGAAAATTTGATTAGCCAGTTCTTGTATAACAAGGCTGCTGATGGTGGTCAAGACAAAGGTGCAGCAAAGTGATTTTGTGGTTGGCAAGAATCAAGCGCTTGGCCTTGCTAGGTGTGACCTGCTTAATTGTTGGTTGTGCCTCTATTCCTGCTGGAGTGGAACCTTCGCCTCGCGACCCTTGGGAGCCCTTTAACCGTTCAGTATTTGAGTTTAACGAAGGCTTAGATAAGTATCTTCTTAAGCCAGTAGTTGCAGCTTATCGATTTATCTTGCCAGAGATTGTGCGGGAAGGAATCTATAACTTTTTTAGTAACTACAGTGATATCTACACTGCTTTGCAGAATCTATTGCAAGGTAAGCCTGATTATGCGTTTAATGATTTGATGCGAGTTGCTGTCAATACCATCTTTGGGCTTGGTGGCCTCATGGATGTTGCAACACCAGGTGGCCTTGAAAAGCATAAAGAAGACTGGGGCCAAACATTTGGAGTATGGGGAGTGCCTTCAGGCCCTTATGTAGTGTTGCCATTTTTTGGACCAAGCACTGTTCGAGACACTTTTGGTACGGCAGCCGATTTAGAGACCGACTACCTATTTAAGTACATTCCTGATGTTGGCTTGCGAAATAGCATCACGGGACTGCGGGTAGTTAATGCTCGTAATACCTATTATGAGGCAGGTGATTTATTGGATGGCGCTGCGATTGATAAATATAGCTTCATGCGTGATGCTTATCTTCAGCGTCGTGAGTATCAGATTAATGAGGGCCGCAATGATGAAGAGCCGCTCATGCCGCCTTATGAAAACCCTTACCAATAAGCAATATTGCTTAAAGGGCTAAAATTAGCCCTAGTTTATTTAGAGTTGACGGGACGAAAGCACATGAAAAGTAATAAAACAATCTCAAAATGGATTGCCACGGCCTTGTTCCTGGTTTCCGGGACGGTTTTTGCACAAGTGCCCGATCAAAATACTCCGCCTGATGTATTGATCAAGATGGTAGTGACGGATGTAATGGCCTCTGTAAAGTCTGATCCAGACATACAGAAAGGCAATATTCCTAAGGTAATGGAGCTAGTAGAAAAGAAAATTGTTCCTTTTACTGATATGCGTCGTACTACTGAAATGGCGATGGGCCCTAATTGGAAAAAAGCCACCCCAGAACAGCAGGCCATGCTTACAGCAGAATTTAAAACGCTATTGATGAGAACGTATTCAGGCGCTTTGAGTCAACTGCGAGATCAAACAGTTCAATTTAAGGCATTGCGCGCTGCTCCAGACGATAAAGAGGTTATTGTGAAAACAGTCGTGATTGGTCGTGGCGATCCAGTTTCGCTAGATTACCGCTTAGAAAAAGGCGCTAATGGCTGGAAAGTGTATGACATGAACATCATGGGCGCATGGTTGGTAGAGGCATATCGCAACCAATTTACAAATCAAATTGGTCAGAATGGTATTGATGGCCTAGTGAAATTTTTGCAAGATCGCAACAAACAATTGGCTGCTACTAAGTAAGCCTATTTAAGTAGAAATTCAAGATGCCCTTTTGCTTACCGAATGAAGTGACGCAGGAAAATGCAATGCAGCTTCAGCAAGAGGGCTTATCAAATCTTTCTGAATTGAGAAGAATCGATTGTTCTGCTCTGAAGGACTTTGATTCAACAGTGCTTACCGTTTTATTGTCTTGGCAAAAAACATTACAAGCGAATGATCAATCTCTTGTGGTGGAGCATGCCCCTGAAAAATTAAAAGTATTGGCCAGCGTATATGGCGTATCTGCTTTGCTAGGTTTTTAATAGCATGCATTTAGCGATATCGATTAAAAATATTACTAAAAACTATGGGGCTCTTAAGGCGCTAGATGACGTTTCTTTAGCGATTGAGCCGGGCGAATTTTTTGGCTTGCTTGGCCCCAATGGTGCAGGTAAGACTACCTTGATTTCTATTTTGGCTGGCTTAGTAAGGCCCGATCATGGACATGCAGCCATTATGGGTGCTGATGTTCAAAAGAATTTTCGTGATGCTCGGCGGATGTTAGGGGTTGTTCCTCAAGAGCTGGTCTTCGATCCATTCTTCACGGTACGCGAGACTTTGCGTTTCCAGTCAGGCTATTTTGGCATTCGCAATAATGACGCTTGGATTGATGAAATTATCGCCAATCTCGATCTCACAAATAAGGCCGATAGTAATATGCGATCTTTATCGGGCGGCATGAAGCGTAGAGTATTAGTCGCCCAGGCACTTGTGCATAGACCGCCAGTCATTATTTTGGATGAGCCTACTGCAGGTGTTGATGTTGAATTGCGTCAATCTCTATGGCAGTTTATTAGTAGGCTAAATCAAGATGGTCACACGATTGTCTTAACCACACATTATTTAGAAGAAGCTGAGGCCTTATGCCAACGAATCGCCATGCTAAAGCAAGGTCAGATCGTTGCGCTAGATACGACGGCTAATTTATTAACCCGTTATGGCTCAGTTAAAAAAGATGGTGAGGGCAAGACAGATTTAGAAGATGTCTTTGTCAATATTATGTCAGGGGGCGCACGATGAAAACTGCCCTTAATAAGCCTGTATTGGAATACGGCAGCGGCTTTCCGACTTTATTGCGCAAAGAGATCATGCGCTTTTATAAGGTGGCCTTTCAGACAGTGGCTGCGCCAGTCCTTACTGCCATCTTATATCTCATGATTTTTGGTCATGTGCTCGAAGGCAAAGAAGTTTATGGGCGCTTAAGTTACACCGCATTTTTAATTCCGGGCTTGGTGATGATGACGGTGCTGCAAAATGCATTTGCAAACACCTCTTCATCTTTAATTCAGTCAAAAGTAACTGGCAATTTAGTATTTGTGTTGCTTGCTCCTTTGAGTCATTTAGAGTTTTATGCGGCATACATTTTGGCCGCTGTGTTTCGCGGCATTGTTGTTGGTCTTGGTGTCTTGTTAATTACTGCCTGGTATGGTTTACCAAGCCTCGAATACCCCTTATGGATTTTGACCTTCGCATTTTTGGGGGCAGCAATTTTAGGAAGCTTGGGTTTGATTGCCGGTATTTGGGCCGATAAATATGATCAGTTGGCCGCATTTCAGAACTTCATCATCATGCCGGCCACCATGCTTTCAGGCGTTTTTTATTCCATTCACTCGCTTCCACCGGCTTGGCAGGTGGTTTCGCATTTCAATCCTTTTTTCTACATGATTGATGGATTTCGATATGGCTTTTTTGGGGTGTCGGATATTTCCCCTTGGGTAAGCTTTGCGATTGTGGGATCTTTTTTTGTAGTGGTTTCAGTGATTGCTTTACGTATGCTACAAAAGGGCTATAAGCTCAGACACTAAAGGAGATAACAATGTTCCCAACCCCCGAGCAGATTGAGGGCTATATCAAACAAGGAATTGACTGCACCCATATTCAAGTAGAGGGTGATGGGCAGCATTTTTTCGCAACCATTGTGAGTCCTCAGTTTGAAGGTAAGCGTTTGATTCAGAGGCATCAGATGGTATACGCAGCAATGGGAGATCGAATGAAGGCTGAAGTTCATGCTTTGTCGATCAAAGCGTTCACGCCACAAGAGTTTGCACAAAATTCAGCCGCATAAGATCGTTAGAGAATTTAAGCAAAATATAAAAGTGTTTACTGGAATGGTTTTATGGATAAATTAAGAATGGTTGGTGGCAACCCACTCAATGGTGAGGTGGTAATTGCAGGTGCTAAAAATGCTGCACTCCCCATTCTTTGTGCTTGTCTTTTAACGGATCAGCCGATCATCTTGCGCAATGTGCCCGACTTGCAAGATGTGCGCACCATGCTTAAGCTTTTGCAAGAAATTGGCGTTACTGTGCATTTTCCAGATGCAGGCGATCGTAGCCATCTAGTCTTGAATGCCTCCGTGATCAAGAGTTCAGAAGCAACCTATGAGATGGTTAAAACCATGCGTGCTTCTATCTTAGTACTGGGCCCACTGTTAGCCAGAATGCATAGTGCGAAAGTCTCTCTGCCTGGTGGTTGTGCTATTGGTGCGCGCCCAGTTGATCAGCATATTAAAGGCTTAAAAGGGATGGGAGCCACGATCAAAATTAAGAGTGGCTACATACAAGCGGAGATTAAGCCACCTCTTGAGCGCTTAAAAGGCGCATCCATTTTGACTGACATGATTACGGTTACTGGTACAGAAAACTTATTGATGGCGGCAACTCTAGCAACTGGAACTACCGTTTTAGAGAATGCTGCACGCGAACCAGAAGTAGGTGATTTGGCTGAGTTGTTGGTCAAGATGGGCGCAAAGATTTCAGGAATTGGTAGCGATAAATTGATCATTGAGGGTGTAGAAAAACTTCATGGTGCCGAGCATGCTGTGATTCCTGATCGTATAGAGGCAGGAACCTTCTTGTGTGCTGTTGCAGCTGCAGGTGGAGAGGTATTAGTAAAAAATTGCCGTCCAGATACTTTAGATGCCGTGCTTGTAAAGCTGAAGGATGCTGGCTTAAAAATGGAAGTAGGTCCAAGCTGGATTAAAGCTTCTATGCAGGGCAGGCCTAAAGCAGTGAGTTTCCGGACTTCTGAATATCCTGCGTTCCCAACCGATATGCAGGCTCAATTAATGGCTGTCAATGCGATTGCAAGTGGAAGTTCCACCATTACTGAAACGATTTTTGAGAATCGTTTTATGCATGTTCAAGAACTCAATCGCTTGGGTGCGGATATTGCAATTGAGGGAAATACTGCAATAGTGCAGGGTGAGGAAAAGCTCTCCGGTGCAATTGTGATGGCCACAGACTTGCGAGCCTCTGCTAGCTTAGTCATTGCTGGTTTGGCTGCCCATGGCGAAACCCAGGTAGATCGGATTTACCACTTAGACCGTGGATATGACCGTATGGAGCAAAAGTTGACCCTCTTAGGCGCCAATATTCAGCGCATAAAGTAAGCCTGGTGGATAATTAGTCCATGAAATTGACTCTTGCCCTGTCCAAAGGGCGCATCTTTGAAGAAACTGCACAGATCTTATCCAAGGTCGGCATTGTGCCGCTTGAAGATCCTGAAAAATCACGCAAACTCATTATTGAAACCTCTAACCCGGACGTTCGTTTAATTATTGTGCGCGCTTCCGATGTGCCAACCTATGTTCAATTTGGTGGTGCAGATTTTGGTGTTGCGGGTTTAGATGTGCTTATGGAGAAGGGTGCTGAAGGTCTTTATGTGCCTTTTGATTTGGAGATCGCCAAATGCCGTATGTCCGTTGCCGTGCGAGAGGGATTTGATTATGCGGCTGCAGTTAAGCAGGGATCACGCCTAAAGGTCGCTACAAAATATGTTAACTGCGCACGCGAGCATTTTGCTAATAAGGGCGTTCACATTGATACGATTCAATTGTATGGTTCGATGGAGTTGGCGCCCTTAGTTGGTTTGGCTGATGCAATCGTTGATTTAGTTTCTACAGGTAATACCTTGCGCGCTAATGGTTTGGTAGAAGTAGAGCCGATCGCTGATATCAGTGCACGCTTAGTAGTCAACCAAGCTTCCTATAAACGTAAGCGCGCTCAACTTCAGCCGATCTTTGAGTTACTGAAGTAAGCTCAACCAAAATGTCTTCCGCTCCAATTCAAGTTAAGCGTCTAAACAGCCTAGAAAAAGGCTTTATGGATGCCCTGTTATCGAGCCTTTCATTACCAACGGCTGATGATGAAGCTATAGATGCCGCAGTGCTCAAAATCCTTGCAGCTGTTAAGGCTCAGGGCGATGAAGCAGTCCTCAGTTTTACTAAACAGTTTGATCGCTTAAATGTTGCTAGTGTTTCTGCATTGGAAATTGCTCGCGATGAATTAGAGCGGTCATATAAAGCTTTATCTGGAGAACAAAGGAAGGCTTTAGATATTGCTGCACAAAGAGTCCGCGCTTATCACGAGAAGCAAAAGATTGAGGCAGGCTGTCATTCCTGGGAATATGAAGAGGCTGACGGCACAAGACTTGGTCAAAAAGTTACAGCTTTAGATCGTGTTGGTATTTATGTCCCAGGAGGCAAGGCTGCATATCCATCATCCGTATTGATGAACGCCATTCCTGCAAAAGTAGCTGGAGTTAGTGAAATCATCATGGTGGTTCCTACACCTGATGGCGCTCGTAACCCTCTAGTATTGGCTGCTGCTTATTTAGCGGGGGTTGATCGTGTGTTCACGATTGGTGGTGCACAGGCGATAGCTGCTTTAGCTTATGGAACACAGACCATTCCTTCGGTAGATAAGATCGTTGGTCCAGGCAATGCCTATGTGGCTGCCGCTAAACGAAGAGTATTTGGTACTGTAGGCATCGATATGATTGCTGGCCCATCTGAAATTTTGGTGTTATGTGATGGCTCTAGCAACCCAGATTGGATTGCAATGGATTTATTCTCTCAAGCAGAGCATGACGAGCAAGCGCAATCGATTTTGCTGTGTCCAGATGCTGCTTATATTGAAAAAGTACAAGCTAGTATCGATAAGTTACTTCCTGAGATGCCAAGAGCCAAGGTCATCGAAGCCTCATTATCAAATCGTGCTTTATTGATACAAGTAAAAGATATGACTGAGGCATGCGAGATTGCTAATGCTATCGCTGCAGAGCATTTAGAAATTTGTGCCGCTGAGCCCCGTAAATGGGCGGAACAAATTCGTCATGCGGGCGCTATTTTTATGGGTAATTACACCAGTGAATCGCTTGGTGATTATTGTGCTGGACCCAATCATGTATTACCAACGGCTCGCACCGCACGGTTCTCTTCACCCTTGGGCGTTTATGATTTTATTAAGCGCTCGAGCATGATTGAAGTGAGTGAAGCTGGTGCGCAAACCTTGGGTGAGGTTGCCAGTACTCTCGCTCATGGAGAAGGTCTGCAGGCGCATGCTCGTGCTGCTGAGATGCGACTTAAAAATAAATAAACTTAAAATTACGTAAATAAATCTACGACAGAATTTCTTGTAAAGCGCTTACTAACTCAGCGCTTTGCTCATCAGTGCCAATCGTGATGCGTAAAAATTCTTCAATGCGTGGTGATTTAAAGTGGCGCACGATAATGCCGCAATCACGTAATGCCTGATATAGCTTGGCTCCAGCGTGCTTGGGATGACGAGTAAATATAAAGTTTGCAGTCGATGGAAGCGTTTCAAACCCTAATGTACTTAATTGAGAAACGAGTTTTTCTCGTGTTTGAATGACCTTAGCAGACGTCGCTTCTAAATGCGCTTGATCTTCGATTGCGGCGATAGCCCCTGCTTGTGCTAAGCGACCCAAGGGATAAGAGTTAAAGCTATTTTTGATGCGCTCTAGACCCTCAATAAGTGTCGGGTGACCGACTGCAAATCCAACCCGCAGTCCTGCGAGCGCTCTCGATTTCGATAGTGTGTGCACAACCAAAAGATTTTCAGGGCAGCTTGCGCCTTGTAATAAAGGAATACAAGATTCAGTACCGTAGTCTACGTAAGCTTCATCAATAACGAGGACAGAGTCTAGGTTACGAGCGAGTAATTTTTCAATTTCTGCACGCGCAATAGATCTACCAGTTGGCGCATTTGGATTTGGAAAAATAATTCCACCATTAGGGGTTTTGTAATTTGTCAGGTCAATTTCAAAGTCTGGTCCCAGTGCAACAGTTTGGTAATCAATGCCAAAGAGTTTGCAGTAGACGGGATAAAAGCTATAAGTGATGTCTGGAAAGTGCACAGGTTTGTTTTGCTTGAGCAGCCCAGCAAAAACATGAGCCAATACTTCATCAGAGCCATTGCCTAAAAATACCTGATTGGAATTTAAGCCATGTAAATTCGCAATCGCTTTTTTGAGTGCCGCCCCTTCAGGATCTGGGTATAGCCGTAAATCCTCATTATTTTGACTACTGATTGCTGCGAGCGCCTTAGGTGAGGGCCCATAGGGACTTTCATTCGTATTGAGCTTCACAAGCCGCTGCATTTGTGGCTGCTCCCCAGGAACATAGGGGGTTAAAGTTTGAACGATGGGGCTCCAAAAACGGCTCATGGGGGTGCTCGGATCAGTTATCAGAATGAAAGTAAGGAATATCTACATTTATAAATCTTCTAGGAATGATATTATGAGGCTTCAATCAACACTTCGCCTCGCGGCGCAATGAAGCATGCGGCAAGCCGACGTTACCCGAAACACTTCGGAAACCAAAATTCAAATTGCTATTAATTTAGATGGCACTGGTAAGGCTGAATTAGCCTCCGGGGTTCCTTTTCTAGACCATATGCTTGATCAGATTGCCCGTCACGGCATGATTGATCTTAAGGTATTAGCCAAGGGCGATACTCACATTGATGATCATCATACGGTTGAGGATGTTGGCATTACCTTAGGCCAAGCTTTTGCCAAAGCGGTGGGCGATAAAGCTGGAATTACCCGTTATGGACATTCTTATGTCCCGCTAGATGAGACCCTTTCGCGCGTGGTGATCGATTTTTCTGGCCGTCCTGGTTTGGAATTTAATGTGCCTTTTACACGTTCCCGCGTGGGCGATTTCGACGTAGACCTGAGCATTGAGTTCTTCCGTGGATTTGTAAATCATGCGGGCGTGACTTTGCACATTGATAATTTACGCGGCATTAATGCACACCATCAGATTGAAACCGTGTTCAAGGCATTCGGCCGAGCTTTGCGTATGGCCTTAGAAATCGATCCACGTGCATCCGGTGTCGTCCCTTCAACTAAAGGTAGTCTCTAATCTAGACACCCCTAGTTGCCCAGTAGACAACAGCAGAGAATAGGCTAACTTTGGCGCAAACCATTGCGATCGTCGATTACGGAATGGGTAACTTACGTTCTGTATATCAGGCCTTTCATCATGTAGCTCCTGATGACAATGTCTTGATAGCACACTCCCCTGAAGAAATTCGATCAGCAAATCGCGTAGTGTTGCCTGGACAAGGTGCTATGCCCGATTGCATGAAGCATCTTCAGGAATCTGGCTTATTAGAGGCTTTATTAGAGGCTTCAAAAAGTAAACCCCTTTTGGGAGTGTGTGTTGGAGAACAAATGCTCTTTGATCAAAGTGCTGAAGTGCGCTCTGGTCAAGATCAGTGGACACCTTGCTTAGGCTTGATCCCTGGTGAAGTTCGTCGCTTTGATTTGGCCGGTAAAAAACAGGCTGACGGATTGGCTTATAAAGTTCCTCATATGGGTTGGAATCAAGTACGCCAGGATGGTCGGCACCCCTTGTGGGACGGAATTCCAGATTTAACGAGTTTTTACTTTGTACATAGTTACTATGTTGTGCCGCAGCGCAAGGAAGATATTGCAGGCTCAACAGAATATGGCGATTGGTTTACTTCTGCCGTGGCGCGAGGTAATATTTTTGCAACACAGTTTCATCCAGAAAAAAGCGCAGAATACGGATTAAAGCTTTATCAAAATTTTGTTTCTTGGCAACCTTAATTATTTTCTAACATCTCACTATGCTGCTCATCCCTGCAATTGATCTTAAAGACGGCCACTGCGTTCGACTAGAACAAG
>CANIMS010000009.1 GCA_947468785.1 Betaproteobacteria bacterium | reverse complement strand
GTTCCGATCATGATCGACTCATCGAAATGGACAGTGATTGAGGCTGGACTCAAGTGTATTCAAGGCAAGCCAATTGTTAATTCTATTTCTTTAAAGGAAGGCGATGAGCCTTTTAGAAAACAGGCGCGACTCATTCGTCGCTATGGTGCCGCCACTGTAGTCATGGCTTTTGATGAAGTTGGACAAGCGGATACCTTTAAGCGTAAAACCGAGATTTGTCAGCGTTGTTATGAAATCTTAGTCAATGAAATTGGTTTTCCAGCTGAAGATATTATTTTTGATCCAAATATTTTTGCTATCGCAACGGGTATTGAGGAGCACGATAACTATGCGGTGGATTTTATTAATGCCACTCGCTGGATTAAAGAAAATCTCCCAGGTGCAAAAGTTAGCGGTGGCGTTTCTAATGTCAGCTTTTCTTTCCGTGGTAATGATCGTGTCCGCGAGGCAATTCATACGGTGTTCCTGTACCACGCCATTAAAGCGGGCATGGATATGGGCATTGTCAATGCCGGTCAGCTTGGCGTCTACGCAGACCTAGATCCAGAACTCCGCGAGCGCGTTGAAGATGTAGTGCTAAATCGCTTTAAAGAAAAAGACGGAAAAACACCAACAGAGCGTTTATTGGATATTGCTGACCAATTTAAAGGTGGTGGAGCCAAACAAGTTGAAAACTTAGTCTGGCGCGAAGAGTCAGTGCGTGAGCGTCTAACTCATGCTCTAGTTCACGGCATTACAACATTTATCGAAGAAGATACTGAAGAGCTTCGTGCCCAAATTATGGGTGGGGGCGGTAGGCCGATCGAGGTAATCGAGGGCCCGCTCATGGATGGCATGAATGTGGTTGGCGATTTGTTTGGTGAGGGCAAAATGTTCTTGCCGCAAGTAGTCAAAAGTGCGCGGGTGATGAAACAGGCTGTCGCTATTCTCATTCCTTATATTGAAGAAGAAAAGCGCCTACATATTGCTGGTGGCGGTGAAGCGAAAGCTAAGGGCAAGATTGTCATGGCCACCGTTAAGGGTGATGTGCATGATATCGGCAAGAATATTGTGACTGTCGTATTGCAATGTAATAACTTTGAAGTAGCCAATATGGGAGTGATGGTTCCCTGTGCTGAAATTCTGAAGCGTGCCAAAGAAGAGAAGGCAGATATTGTTGGACTTTCTGGCTTGATTACACCCTCTCTTGAAGAGATGACTTACGTTGCGCAAGAAATGCAACGTGATGACTATTTCCGTGAACGTCAAATTCCCTTGATGATTGGTGGTGCTACTACCTCTCGTGTCCATACTGCAGTGAAGATTGCCCCTCACTATGATGGCCCAGTAGTTTATGTACCAGATGCCTCCCGCTCGGTCTCAGTGGCTTCTAGTCTCCTATCGGATGAGAGTGCCAAGAAATTTATTCAAGACCTACGCGACGACTATGTGCGTATTCGTGAGCAACACGCTAATAAAAAAGCAGCACCTACGATCTCCCTAGAAGCGGCACGTAAAAACCGCGAGCTAATCGATTGGGCAGCTTATGTTCCTGAGAAGCCTAAATTTATTGGTCGCCGAGTTTTTAAAAACTTTGCCTTAAGTGAGATTGCTAAATATATCGACTGGACTCCGTTCTTCCAGACTTGGGATTTAGCTGGCAAGTTCCCAGCAATCTTAGATGATGAAGTGGTTGGCGTTGAGGCACGCAAGGTATTTGAAGACGCAAAAGCACTTCTAGATAAATTAATTAAAGGCCAATGGTTACAAGCGGATGCAGTAGTTGCTTTTTATCCTGCCAATGCTGTGGGCGATGACATTGTTCTTTATAGCGATGAAGCACGCGAGCATCCATTATTTGTATGGCACAACTTACGTCAGCAGGGCGAGCGGCCAGTCATTGATGGTGTGCGAAGACCGAATCGTTGTTTGGCAGACTATGTGGCGCCAAAAGATTCTCGGGTGGCGGATTACTTAGGTTGCTTCGCTGTCACAACGGGTCATGGCGTTGAGAAAAAAGTCGCAGAATTTCAAGCAAAGCATGATGATTACAGCGCTATTATGTTGAAAGCATTGGCTGATCGCCTTGCTGAAGCGTTTGCTGAGTTGATGCACCATCGTGTGAGAACAGATTTATGGGGCTATGCGGTTGATGAGATTTTGACAGGTGAGCAAATGATCAATGAAGAATATCGCGGCATTCGTCCGGCGCCGGGATATCCTGCTTGCCCTGCACATGAAGTCAAGAAGGATATGTTACGCGTCTTAGGATCCGAAGATATTGGTATGACCTTGACAGAATCGATGGCTATGAATCCTGCATCGAGTGTGAGCGGATTCTATTTGGCTCATCCCCAGGCGCGTTACTTCAATGTTGGTAAGTTATCAGCTGATCAAGTCGCAGACTTGGCCCAGCGTCGTGGCGAATCGATTGACGACGTGCGCCGCCAATTATCGAGCTCTTTGGATTAAACGCCCCACATTACAGGCTCACCTTTAGCATTACTTTGCTTCATGAGCTCAAGCAGGGGATAGGCTCTTTGGCCTAGTCGGTCTGCCAATTTAGGTTTTTCTTGCGCTTCTGCGTTGGTCTGAGAGCGCTCTTCTAAATCCTTCAGGATGGCGGTTTCTAGGGTGCCAATCAGAATCGGAAGTTGTTCTATTGTAAAAATGCCCCTAGGCTCTAATGGGCGACCTAAGATATCAAAAATCCGCTTACTCAAATCTGCCAGCATGATGACATCTGGTCCTGCTTTGGAGCGAAATTGATAGATCATTTCGATAGCTTACCACCTGATAAACTCACTGTTCTATGTTGTTGACTAATAAAAATCACCTAATTGAGATGCTGACTCAGGCTTTGCGGGGCTTGGCTGATGAGCGAGGCTTGGGTGAGGTGCCGCAAGTACGCTTAGAGCGCCCTAAGGCTGCAGATCATGGGGATGTAGCCTGTAATATCGCCCTCCAATTGGCCAAAGCGTGGAAACTAAACCCCAGAGAGTTAGCTCAGACGCTTGTAGAGCGCTTGCAAAAACAATCTGGCTTTGATCAGCTGATTGCTTCTTGTGAAATTGCCGGTCCTGGTTTCATTAATTTCAGACTGAGCAATACCGCTAAAACCTCAGTAGTAAAAGAAATTTTATCTTCGGGCACTCAGTTCGGAGAAATAGCTCAGGGTGCTGGACCTGTTGCTAGCGCCATGATTGAGTTTGTTTCAGCAAACCCAACTGGGCCTTTGCACGTAGGTCATGGTAGACAGGCTGCATTAGGTGACGCATTAGCCAATTTATTAGCAACCCAAGGCATTAAAGTGCATCGTGAGTTTTATTACAACGATGCAGGGGTGCAAATCGCTAATTTGGCCTTATCTGTACAGGCTCGTTTAAATGGGCTAAAGCCAGGCGACCCAAAATGGCCAGAACAAGCTTATAACGGTGAATATATTGCTGAGATTGCTGCTGCCTTTAAATCATCTCCTGAGTTTAAGAATGATCTTGAGGCGATTCGTCAATTTGCAGTAGCGTATTTACGTAACGAACAAGACATTGATTTGAAAACCTTTGGCGTGCAATTTGATTGCTACTATCTTGAATCCTCTTTGTATACGGATGGTAGTGTTGCTCAAATTGTCGATGATCTTCAGAGTATTGGAAAAACCTATGAGGGTGAAGGTGCTTTGTGGTTACGGACGACAGATGACGGTGATGACAAGGATCGAGTCATGCGTAAGTCCGATGGCAGTTTTACTTACTTTGTACCCGATGTGGCTTATCACGCCAGTAAATGGAAGCGTGGTTTTGAAAAAGTAATCAATGTTCAGGGAAGCGATCATCATGGCACCATTGCTCGTGTTCGCTCAGGCTTACAGGGTGTAGCCCAGAAGCGTGGATGGGATATTCCTAAAACGTACCCTGATTATGTTTTGCATAAGATGGTGACGGTGATGCGCCATGGTGAAGAGGTCAAAATTTCAAAGCGTGCTGGCTCTTATGTGACCGTGCGTGATTTAGTTGAGTGGTCTGGTGGCATCACTCCTGAGATGTCGCCGCAAGAGCGCGATTTAGCATTACAGCGCGGCCGTGATGCTGTTCGTTTCTTTTTGATCTCTCGTAAAGCAGATACAGAGTTTGTATTTGATATCGATTTAGCTTTGCAACAAAATGACGAGAACCCTGTTTTCTATGTGCAATATGCTCATGCACGTATAAGCTCAATCTTGAATCAATGGGGCGGAAAGACGACTGATTTGCTGGCGGCAGACTTATCATTATTAGATAGCAAGGCATCTGACCATTTACTAAGACGCTTAGCAGAGTATCCTGAGTTGCTCACCGACGCGTCTGCCGAATTAGCTCCACACGCCTTAGCGTTTTATTTACGTGATCTGGCTGGTGATTTCCATACCTTTTATAACGCTGATCGTGTATTGGTAGACGACCAGGCTTTGAAATTAGCGCGGTTGGCGCTTTTATCAGCCACTCGCCAAGTTCTGCAAAATGGTTTAAAAGTATTGGGTGTATCTGCACCAGCTAAGATGTAATGACTGCGTATGAAGTGACATGTAAGATGAGGAAATGATGAAAAAACCGAATCAGCAAAATGGCTTCATGAACCACGTAAGTAGTAATGCCCAATTCGGCGGTACCATTTTGGGCTTTATTCTGGGCCTGGGGGTAGGATTAGGAATTGCGTTTGTGATTGCTTTTTATCTTTCAAAAAATACCCCACAAGAAAGACCTGGAGTACGCGCACCTAATTTGCCCCTCAATATTATTAAGCCACCCCCTCCTCCTGCTGAAGGAGAAACGACAGTTCCTGCTGAGCCTGTAGATTTGAATAAGCCTTTGCAGGGCAAGTCCTCAACAAGCTCTGGTCCTGATCCTATTGGCGATTTACTCAATAGCAAGAAATCGTCAGAAAGCTCATCCTCGCCAGCATCCAAAGCAGATGCGCAGTTCTATCTGCAGGTCGGTGCATTTGTAAAGCGAGCCGATGCAGATGCACAAAAAGCGACTTTGGCAATACAAGGTATTCAGGCTCAGTTGAGCGAAGTCACTAGTGAAGGTAGTACCTTGTGGCGAGTACGCGTCGGTCCTTATAGTAGCTCCGAAGAAACAAATCCTATGCGTGATAAGTTAAATGGCATGGGCATCAAACCAACCCTTATTAAATCTAGCAAATCATGATTTCATTTAGCAAAAGAATCTTCACCTTATTTGTCTTCATCTGTTTAAGTGGAGTTGTGCATGCACAAGCTCAAAAAATTGAAGAAGGTTTTGATTACCGCATACTTCCGGTTCCTCAGCCAGTAGAAACCAAGGGGAAAGTTGAGGCTATTGAGTTCTTTTGGTATGGATGCCCCCATTGTTACGACTTTGAGCCAGAGCTGAGTGCTTGGGTGAAGCGCCAGCCTAAAGATGTTGTATTTAAAAGAGTGCCTGTTGCTTTTCGGGATGACTTTCTGCCGCATAGCCAACTCTTTTATACGCTGGAGTCTCTCGGTAAAGGCGATGCCCTAAATGAAAAAGTAATGTACGCAATGCATAAAGAGAATAAGCGTTTATTAACTGAATCAGAAATCGCTGACTGGGCTGCTTCTCAAGGCATAGATCGCAATACTTTCTTAGCTACCTATCGATCATTTGCAGTTACCTCAAAAGCCCGTGCGGCAAGGCAGTTAGCTGATGCTTATCGTATTGATGGCGTGCCTACGATTGTGATGCAAGGTAAATACGTCACATCGCCTTCCATTGCTGGTACAAAAGCTAAAGCCATTACTGTAATGGACCATCTAGAAGAAAAGATTCGAAAAGATAAATACAAGTAGGGCTTGTATATCTAGTAAGCCCGCTTAGATTTTTACAAAGCGACGCACTATCCAGAAATAGAGTGGATAAGGCAGGATTCTGAGAAATTTTAAGAATCCTGAGAAGCGTTTTGGAAAGTGAATATCAAACTCACCTTTTTGGATGCCAGACAATATTTCATTTGCAGCCTCTTGCGCAGTAATTAACGCAGGCATTTCAAAATCATTTTGAGCTGTGGCCTCGGTAGCAACAAACCCCGGTGAAATCATATGAACGCTAACACCTTGAGGCAAAAGATCGTAATACAGGGTTTCGCAAAAATTAATAATCGCCGCTTTGCTTGGTCCATAAGCTAAGGCCTTGGGTAGGCCACTATAGCCAGCAACACTACCTACAATAGCAATGTGTCCAGCATGCTCTTGCAGCATATGAGGCAGAACAAGTGCTACTGCTCTCATTGGGCCTAAAAGATTGGCGTCAATTGTCTGTTCGGCAATCTCGATATCAAAGTTATCGGCACGCAATGGTACATATACCCCGGATACAAACAGCAATAAATCAACGCCGCCCCAGGCCTGCAAAATGCTTTGATACGCAACATTGATTTGATTGTCTTGGGTTACATCAAGAGGAAGAATGAGTGTCTGGTCTACGGACGCAGAGTTTGCTAGTCCTTGAAGTCGCTCAACTCTGCGACTTGAGAGGGCAAGCTTTGCCCCTTTTTGAATAAAAGCTTTCGCACATGCTTCACCAATACCACTTGAGGCACCGATAATCCAAATGCGTTTGCCTGAGAAGTTATCAATGCCTAGTTGCTTCATGCGCTAAGGACATCTGACGATGCTTCATGGCTCAAAGTGAATTGCACTACATCGATATTACGCTCCGAGAATCCTGCAGAGCAATACATGAGGTAAAAATTCCAGAGTCGAATAAATGCTTCATCAAATCCCAGTTGACGCACTTCTTGTAGTTTTTGATTAAAGCTATCTCTCCAGATACAGAGAGTTTTAGCGTAATCGGCCCCAAAAGCAAATTCATCTTCAACTCTTAGGCCAGCTTGTGCGGCGCTTGCTCGGAAGCTAGTCCGCGATGGAAGCATTCCGCCTGGAAATACATATTGCTGAATAAAGTCGGTGTTATGTCGATAGCGTTCGAACAGTTCTTCTGCAATCACAATCGTTTGAATGCAAGCTTTACGTCCAGATTTGAGGCGCTTAGCAATGGTTTGAAAATATTCTGGCCAATGTTTTTCTCCAACTGCCTCAAACATTTCAACAGAGACGATTCCATCAAACCGTTCTTGGCAGTCGCGATAGTCTTGAAGACGTACTTCAAATGCTGGAGCTTGTTCGCAAGTTGCTTGAATATTTTTTAAGCGTAAATCCGCAAACGCCTTTTGTTCGGTAGATAGTGTTAAACCGGTGATGGCAATATTGCTTCGGAGAGCCTCTTCCATCACTCCGCCCCAGCCACAGCCGATTTCGAGAATATGGTCGGATGCTTTTGCACCAATGGAGCCAAGAATACGCTCAATCTTGGCACGCTGTGCCTCTGCAAGAGTTTGATGGTCCCTTTTGGAAAACCAGGCACTTGAATAGCTCATGGTTGGATCTAGCCACAAGGTGTAGAAGGCATTCCCTAGATCGTAGTGCGCTTGAATATTCTTACGGCTACCGGATTTAGTGTTATCTCTTAGCCAATGCTTGAGACGATAAAAGATTGAGCCATACCAATTTCCATAGATAGCCTTTTCCAAAATAGTTCGATTGCGAATTGCCAGCTCTAGTAGAGACTTTAGGTCGGGTGTGTTCCATTGCCCACGAATATAGCTTTCAGCAAAGCCAATATCACCATGAGACATGACTTGTTTGAATACCGACCAATCTGTAATCTGAATTTCTGCATGCAAGGTATCAGCAGGGTTGCCAAACTCTTTTCTTTCATTGTTAGGCAAGATGATTTGCAGATGACCACTACGTAACTGCGACAGGAGTTTCAATAGGGCTTCAGCACTAAAACGATACTGTTTAGAAGATCGTTCTTCTGGTCGAGCAAAATTCAGGCGAGAGAGTAATGATTGTCCAGGGCGATTCATCGGCTGATTTCAAATTCAGGTGGTTTAGGTTTTGAGTTAAAGGGTACACCTTTTAGCCATAATTTCAACGCTTGCCAGTGAATTCGGAAAATAACGCCCAAGCTCATTAAAGGATACTTTAGAAAAGCTAAATAGAGATTAGCACGACTGAGAGGCCGGCTTTGCCCGCTAATACTGGTATTGATCAAAGGCTGCCCATCTTCATGGAGCTCAATACGGTAAACAGAATGGCGCCCAGAGCTACTCTCACTGGGAAACAGGAAGCGGAAATGGTATTCGCCCCGGATCTCGCAGAAAGGGGACACATGGAATACTTTTTTACTGGTCAGCGTCTCTCCAGAATGCAGGGCCTCACCAGAATCCTTGTAGAGCAAGTAGCAATGGCGTTCACCAAAAGTATTATTGACCTCTGCAAGCACCGCTTGTACTTGTCCATTGGCACGTGTGCAGAGCCAAAAACTAACAGGGTTAAATACGTAACCTAAGACCCTAGGAAATGTTTGTAACCAAATTTCTCCATCAACATGGGGTATTTGGTTTTCATGCAAAAGGTTCTCAATCCATGCAAGGCTATTCTTCTCACCTTGCCCATGATCCCTGTCAAAGAAGGAGATCAGGCCGGCACGGTTGTCTTTTAGACCGCACTCACTGAGCAGCTTGGGATTTTTACTTCTGGATCGCATCGGAATTGAGACGGTAAATACGCCATAACCAAAGGCATTTTTTGCCGGACGAAAGCGGCTATGCTTCACTACACCAAAGTTAATCTTTGGTAGATTCATTTATTGAGCATCTTGTTTGGGGCTGCTTTTAATTGGCGAGCGTAGGCTTTCTAATAAGGCTTCAGCCACTAACTCACCAGAACGTAATCCATCTTCATGAAATCCAAATCCAGTCCAAGCGCCGCAATACCAAATAGATGAGCTCCCTTGTATGAGGGGCAACTCTTTTTGCGCTTGAATGGCACCCATATCGAATACTGGGTGAGCGTAATGAATTTCTTGATGCACTAATTTTGGATCGGGATCTGTTAGTGGATTCAAGCTCACAATAATTTGCAGATCTTGCAATTCAGGAGGCAGGGGCTGTAAACGATTAATGAGATAGTTCACGCTCACATGTTGTTTTGCTGATGGCATTGCGCCTGATTTAGCGGTGTAGTTCCATGCAGCCCAACAACGCTTGACCGTAGGTAAAAACCGGATGTCTGTATGGAGAATCGCCCGATTTTTTTGATAAGGGATAGCGGCCAGAATATTTTTTGCATCCTGATGTATGCCATGCAATATCTCGAGAGATTGGTCGCTATGGCAGGCCATGACTACTTCATCAAACCAGGCAGATCCAGATTCTGTGATGACTTCGGATTGCGGGTTACTTTCATTGCTGGCATTGACTCGCAGTACAGCCTCACGCCGAATAGTGACGTGATTTTTTTCTAAGGCTGCCACGAGTCGTTTTACATACTCGCGTGACCCACCTTGAACAGTAAGCCATTGAGGACGATTTTGAATTTGGAGCAAGCCATGGTTATGGCAAAAGCGCACCATTGTCTGAATTGGAAATTCCATCATTTGCTCGACAGAGCAAGACCAGATTGCGCCAATCATCGGTAAAAAATAATTTTCTTTAAAGCTTTGGCTAAATCGATTGCGATCTAGAAAATTGGAAATGGTTTCGTCTGGTTCGGCGTAAAGGTGGCCGGCTTCAATTTGCTCATTTGCTAATTGAGTAGCTAGACGATTGAAGCGAAGAATGTCGTAGGCCATCCTCCAAAAAGAAAAAGATAAGAGGTTCGATCTTTGACCAAAGAAGGAGTTAAGGTCATTACCAGCCCATTCAATTGTTTTAGGTTTCTGTGATTTTTCAGAGGTATCAATTGAAACTGAGAATGACATTTCTGAGTGTGCAATGGGCACTTGAATTTCTTCAAAAAGCCTGACTAAACGAGGATACGTTTTGCGATTGAATACTAAGAAGCCTGTATCAACTCCGTGTGTCATTTCTTGATTGCCAGTCTTGTGGCGGAAATTGACTGTGTTACTGTGGCCGCCGATGTGGTCGCCCCCTTCATAAACCGTTATATCTAAATCCCGATGTTGTCTTAGGGCATAGGCACATCCTAGACCGGAAATGCCAGCACCAATAATGGCAACTCTTTTTTTACTCACTACACCTTCTCCTTCAGAAGCTTCTCAATCTCATTGGTAATACTGGTGCTAGTGGGTTTAGTCATGCTGTTATAGGAATCCACAACATTACCGTTTCGGTCAATCAGATATTTGTAAAAATTCCATTTGGGAGTAGTTCCTGTTTTTGCAATCAAGGCCTTAAAGAGTGGGTTGGGATTGCTGCCTGACACTACGCTCTTGGCAAACATCGGGAATTTAACGTCATAAGTATTTTTACAAAAGTCGGCAATGTCTTTATTGCTACCGGGCTCTTGCTGACCAAAGTCATTTGAAGGGAAACCTAGCACTACCAAGCCCTGGTCTTTGTATTTGGCATAAATCTTTTCTAGACCATCGTATTGGCTGGTAAAACCACAATAGCTGGCCGTATTCACCACCAAAATAACCTTCCCTTGGTACTGGCATAGACTTTGCGGTGCCTCATCTTGTAGGCGAGGAAAGGTCTGAGCAAGTAAAGGGCTACAACTAGGGGCAGCATTTACAGTTTGAGTCCCCATTGCAAAAGCAAAAAGGGTCAAAAGCCATGTAAACATCAAGCGGATCATTTTGCGCCTTATTTATTGGGGGTGAACAGTGCACAAGTTTAAGACATTCTGGGCAATATCACAGACTCTGGGGCATTACTATTAAGATTGAGCTATGACCACTTTGTTACCCCCTTCTTTTGAGTCTAAAGTTTGCTCGCCAGAGCAGTTAGCTGCTCGTGTTGCCAGCCTTCCACGCCCGCTCGTTTTTACTAATGGGGTCTTCGATATTCTTCATCGAGGCCATGCCAGTTATTTGTCTCAGGCGCGCGCATTAGGAGCCAGCCTTGTTGTTGGTGTGAATTCAGACGCATCAGTGAAGATGTTAGGCAAAGGCGACGATAGGCCGATTAATTCTGAGGCAGATCGCCAAGCTTTATTGGCTGCTTTAGAAAGTGTCGATATGACGATCTTATTTACTGAGCAAACTCCAGTTAGTCTGATAGAAAAAATCCGGCCTGATATTTACGTTAAGGGTGGCGATTATGAAATCGACACTCTGCCAGAAACGCAAGTTGTAAAAAGCTGGGGTGGTAAAGCCATTGCAATCCCATTTTTATACGAGCGCTCTACTACTAGCCTATTAGGCAAAATTCGTTCTTAGAGATTTTCTAGTAACCACGCCCACGAGCCACGTAGCACAAGTCCTTCGATAGTTTCTACTGATACTGAAGAGGGAATATCAAATTGCTTCATGATCTGACCTAAGACTTTGGCATTACCACCATCAATCCAAATTTTCTCTATAGGACTATTCATCTTTTTTGCTAGTTGAATAGCTTGCATGATTGCGCCGATTTGTGCAGCATCGCATCCATTAATAATTGCATCATTCGTATTAATGCCAAAGCCTAACGTAGTATCTTGACGCTGTGCTAAAGGCAGTTGTGCAGTATGGCTTTGAAGGCTTTGTTGCATCAGACTGAGGCCCGGCACAATCCAACCACCATAGTGCACACCATTTGCGCCCAACAGATCAATCGTGGTAGCGGTGCCAGCATTCACAATCAGAGTATTGGTTTTAGATAGGGCGCGAGCACCGATGACTGCTGCCCAGCGATCTGCACCTAACTTACTGGGATCTTGATAAAGCGTGCGTAATCCGCTGTATGAACTATCTCCGCGCAACTGCTTCCAGTTGAGTTTGCTCCATTGTGGAAATAGGCTTTGTAGGTTTGTAATAGCCTGTTCGCCAGCGACGCAGGTGAAGGCGATTGCATCAGGCTCGGGTAAGGTATTGGCAATATATTGAGCTAATTCATTTCTGGTTTCCACAGACTCCAAAGCATTACTGCTGATAGACCCTGAATAAGCCCACAATTTTTTTTGGCGATCAGAGGGGTACTGGGAGGATTCAACCGCTGCCCATTTCAGGCGAGTATTGCCTACATCAAAGAGTAAAAAAAGACTCATGATTGAACTCGTAAAGAAACATCGCCTGCATGTATGGCAATGGTTTGATTATCTTGCTGCAATAAAAGTGCGCCATGCTGATCAACCCCTTTTGCTACTCCTTTAAGGGGATCTTTATTTGCGCCGGTAATGTAAACACCTTGCCCACTATAAGCATCCCAATGTTCCCACTGATGTTGGTAGCTAGCAAACCCATGTTGGTCAAACTCAGTGAGATATCTCTCTAGGGACTCGATGAGTTTGAGCCAAATAAAATCCATATCTGGCAGCGAGGAAGTTGGGGGAATCATTTGGTCTAATGAGCCGACTTTCTGCTTGGCTTGATTGCCTAAATCCATTTCAAATGAATCAGCATTGCGTAAGTTAATGCCGATACCAATGACCATCCAAGTTGGATCATTTGCTTTCGTTTGGCCGCCTTCAATCAGAATGCCCCCTAATTTAGCGTTATTCAGCAGTAAATCATTGGGCCATTTGAGACGTAAACCAAGTGAATGTAGCGCAGCCTCATCCAGATTGCAGGCCTGAGCAATTCCCGAAATGACCGCTAGACCGACGAGTAAGCTCAGACCACTTAATTCTGCTGGGCTTCTTTGAAATGGAAAGGCAAGGGAAAAACAAATCGAATCTTCTGGTTTGGCCAACCATGTGCGACCTGCTCGACCTTTGCCAGCTGTTTGATTACGGGCAATTCGAGCGACAGGATCAATGAGTTCACCGGCTCGCCAGCGAGCTAAGAGGTCATCATTCGTCGATTTGGTTTGTGCAACACGTTCAAGGATGCAATTAGCAGTCATTTCGCCATTGTAGAAAGGTCTGCCCTAAAATTGTGAAATGCCTCAAGAAGAACTACGCCCTCGCAAATTGGTTTGGCCACTCCAAGCTATGCCATTGGCTAGGGCTATGGGCTTAAGTTATGCCCTATTGATTATTTATGTCAGTCTGAATCCCTTTGATTTTGATTCTCATAATGGGATCTCTTTTTGGGCCTGGTTAGACGCTCCTACCCCACGTTTTATTACGCTATTTGATGTATTGGTCAATATTCTGGCCTATATCCCCTTCGGATTTTTAATTGTGTTTGCCGCTTACCCTCGGTGGCGAAATTTTGTGGCACTGGGTATTGCCCTTGCTTTAAGTGGCTTATTGGCTTTTAGCGTTGAGACCTTGCAATCCTGGTTGCCCACTCGAATCCCAAGTCAAATGGATTGGTGGGCAAATATTTTGGGGGCATTGCTGGGAGGATTATTAGCAATACCTTTGGGCCCTCAATGGTTGTCGGGAAGCGCTATTCGTCGCCGCTTTGATCAATGGTTTGGTTTGAACTGGGCTGCTTGTGCTCTTTTTTTATTATTTCCTTGGTCACAAATTTATCCACAAAGCTCCTGGCTTGGTACTGGTGTTTGGGGTCATGCCATTTTTGGCTCGATTGATTGGGGCACCATTGTCATTAATCACATTGCTCAGGAGACCATCATTACCGGGCTTTGTTGGCTGGGGGCTGCTTTGCTGCTTTCCTTGGGCATGCGGGCGAAGGCGCCGCAATGGCGCATCCTCAATGGCTTACTGTGCCTTACAGTGCTAATTAAAACCGTCTTTACAGCACTTCAATTTGGGGGTGAGTTCGGATTCTTGTGGTTAACGGCAGGAGCATTTTGGGGCATGCTTTTAGCCAGTATCCTGTTGAGATGGGCATTGCGCCTAAGTCAAAGGACAAAGTTTTTCTTAGCTTTATGTTGTTTAATCTGTGCGACGATAGCAATCAATGTCTTGCCTGATAATCCTTATTTCATCCTGACATTAAGACATTGGCATCAAGGACGCTTATTGCACTTTAATGAGCTCATGCAGTGGGTATCAGTAGCATGGTTACCATTGGCTTTAATCTGGATGATACGTAGCGCTTTAGAACTTAAACCCAAGCATTGATCAATATAATTTTTCTATGAGCTTTTCTCACCACTTATTTTTTTGCTTAAACCAACGCAGCAATGGCGAAGACTGCTGTGATCGCCATAACGCATTTGCTTTATTCGAATACGCCAAGAGCAGAGTCAAAGAGCTCGGGCTTTCAGGGCCTGGAAAGGTGCGCGTCAATAAGGCGGGTTGTTTAGACCGTTGTGCTGACGGCCCAGTCATGGTGGTTTATCCAGAAGGGATTTGGTATACCTTGGTAGACACTGAAGATGTAGAAGAAATTATTCAGTCTCACTTAATGAAAGGCCTCCCTGTTGAGCGCTTGCAGTTGGCTTAGTCTTAGTTGAAAGTTTTTTCATGAATAGTCGTACAAAAGTAATTCAGATTGATGGCATTGTTGGTTTGATGGAAATGTCTATCGATCTGCCTGATGAACTGAAGAGCGATCCATCATTTGCTATGCGAGGCTTGGCTTTAGTAGCCCACCCACATCCTTTAATGGGGGGCACTATGGATAACAAGGTTGCACAGACAATGGCACGTGCTTTTAACCAGTTAGGTTATGTGAGTGTGCGCCCAAACTTTCGTGGGGTGGGTGGTAGCGTAGGTGTGCACGATAATGGTGTCGGCGAGTTAGATGATTTATTGCACGTAACCGATTGGATGCGCACTCCTGCAAGTTGGGGCCAATTAGAGGCCACCGCTCATCAAGCGTGGATAGCTCATGCGAATACTCTTCCCCTAGTTGTTTCTGGATTCTCTTTTGGTAGTTTTGTGGGCAGTCACTTAGTTCAAAAGTTAGCCGAATTGGGTCGTCCAGCTGAACGTTTAGTCATGGTTGGAAGTGCTGCAGGTAAGTGGAACTTAGCCACAGTAGCCGCTGATACCATTGTGATTCACGGTGAAGTAGATGAGACTATTCCTTTGATAGATGTATTCGACTGGGCGCGTCCTCAAGAGCTAACAGTTCAAGTTGTGCCTGGTGCAGATCATTTTTTCCACCGCAGATTGCATTGCATACGCAACATTATTACTGGCGCTTGGTTAGGCATGCCAGATCATCGCAATCCTTAAAAAGGTTTTTAAAATGACGACTGAAGAAAAATCACTGATTGAATATCCTTCGCAGTTTCCAATCAAGGTAATGGGAAAGGCAAGCCCTGAATATCTCCCAGCAATTATCCATATTGCAAAACAGTTTGATCCTACCTTTGATGAAAGTAAGGTTGAGCAAAGACCATCTAAAGATGGAAATTATTTAGGCATTACTCTGCCTATCACTGCTACAAGTCGTGAGCAGTTAGATGAGTTGTATAGAACCCTTTCTACACATCCATTGGTGAGTATTGTTCTTTGATTCAAAGCGCATGCCATTCCTAGTTAAGCATCTTGGATTAGTAGATTACGTATCTACTTATGAAGCGATGCGTACTTTTACCAAAGAGCGGGATGCCAATACTCCCGATGAAATCTGGGTATTACAGCATCTGCCAGTATTCACCTTAGGTCTTGCAGGGGATGCCAATAATTTGCATGCACCTAGTCAAGAAATCCCACTCGTTCAAGTCGATCGCGGGGGTGAGATTACTTATCATGGCCCTGGCCAAGTCGTGGTTTATCTCTTGCTTGATCTCAAGCGCCTGGGTATTTTTGTAAAAGAACTAGTCTCGCGTATCGAGCAGGCGGTTATCGATACTCTGGCCGATTACGAAATACAGGCCCAAAGACTGAAAGGTGCCCCTGGAATCTATATTGCAAATCAGCCAGGCGTTGCAGAGGAATGGGTTGGTGCTAAGGTGGCTGCTTTAGGACTTAAAGTCTCTAAGAGCTGTTCGTATCATGGGCTAGCATTGAACGTGGCTACGGATTTAGAGGCATTTGGACGAATCCACCCTTGTGGTTATGAGGGTTTAAGGACAGTTGATATGCAAACTCTTGGGATCAAGGACAATATAGAAACTATTAGCCAAAAGCTTTTGAAGCATTTACAAAAGCAACTGATGTCATCATGACCATAAACAAGACCGATACCGAAAAGCCTAGCGAGGTTCGTCAGGACCTTCACTACGATGCTACTCGTAAGCAAAAGTCGGGTGAAAAAACATCACGTATTCCGATCAAAATCATTCCACTAGTAGAGGTTCTCAAAAAACCCGATTGGATTCGTGTCAAGGCAGCTTCAGGTAACTCCCGTTTTGCAGAAATCAAAAAGATTTTGCGTGAAAACGAATTGGTTACTGTTTGTGAGGAGGCAAGCTGTCCCAATATCGGTGAGTGTTTTGGAAAAGGCACGGCTACTTTCATGATCATGGGTGATAAATGTACCCGTCGTTGCCCATTTTGCGATGTTGGTCACGGCAGGCCCGATCCCTTAGATGTAAAAGAGCCTGCTAACTTAGCCCGAACGATTGCCGCTCTGAAATTAAATTACGTTGTGATTACTAGCGTGGATCGTGATGATCTGCGCGATGGCGGTGCAATGCATTACGTTGACTGCATTTCTCAGTCCCGCGCATCATCACCAGGTACTCGTATTGAAGTATTGGTGCCTGATTTTCGAGGGCGTCTAGATAAAGCCCTGGATATTTTTGCTGAGCACGCACCTAATGGCTTGCCGGATGTGATGAACCATAATCTTGAAACAGTTCCTCGTTTGTATAAGGAAGCGCGCCCTGGTGCAGACTACGCCCATTCCTTAAAATTACTAAAGGATTTTAAGGAGCGCTTTCCTCATATCCCTACCAAAAGTGGATTGATGGTGGGGCTTGGTGAAACCGATCAAGAAATATTAGAAGTGATGCGCGATATGCGTGAGCATAATATTGATATGTTGACTATTGGCCAGTACCTTGCGCCCTCAGGCCATCACTTGCCTGTGCGGCGTTATGTTCACCCGGATGTTTTCAAGCATTTTGAAGAAGAGGCATACGCTATGGGCTTTTCCCACGCCGCAGTAGGGGCGATGGTTCGCTCTAGCTACCACGCTGATCAACAGGCACATGGCGCTGGTATTGTCTAAAAAAACTTTAAAGCATTGCTGCATTTTCTTTTTAGCAACGCTTTTTCTAGCTGCCTGTAGCCCCAAATTAGATTGGCGTGTTGTTCAATCTCCTCAAGAAAGATACACAGCTCTTTTTCCAGGCAAGCCAGAGAAAATTCAGAGACGAATTGCTTATCAAGACCAAGAGTTATTACAAACCTTGGAGGCCTTGAAAATTGATGATGATATTTACTCCATCAGCGCTACTCAATTGCCCATCGGCCAATCTTCATTGGCACCTAAATTGTTATCACAATTGCAAGGCAATTTATTGGCTAGAGCAAAGGATGCTGGCGGCCAGGTAATCATTGAAGATGTTATTTATCAAACTGCTTCACGACAAAAGCAGGCAAGCAAAGATTATCTAATTCAATTCAAAAATAATGGAATGAATGAGCAGTGGATGCGTGTACGCTGGATAACTCGCGCTGCTGTAGATGGAAGTGTTTGGGTTTATCAAATCTCGGTATTACACACTAAGGCAATACCAGGTGATGCTAAAACTGTTCTATCAAAAGAAGCTTATGGAAACTTTTTTGATGAGTTCTATCCAGAATAAAGTCTAAAAATTAATTGGCTTTTTCAAGAGCTGCTACTTTAGCTTCAAGAGTTTCTAATTTCTCTCTCGTTTTTGCCAGCACCTTTGATTGCAATTCGAATTCTTCCCGCGTTACCAAGTCCATTTTC